>DAIQNC010000573.1:0-3091 GCA_036788655.1 Ktedonobacteraceae bacterium | reverse complement strand
ATCCCTTTCGTGAGCCGTTTCAGTACCGCACATGGTATGTTATCGGCTCGTGAAGGGGCAATCCTCACGCTTACAACAACGCAAGGTATCATCGGACTGGGCGAGATTGCGCCGTTTCCTGGCATGAGCAAGGAGACATTGACCGAGGCGTTACACGCCTTGAACACGTTCATTCCACGCTTACATAACTTGACACTTGAGAATGCGCTGACAGTATTGGAACGAGAACGCGAAACGTTACCCCCATCCACCCTATGCGGCATCGAAATGGCACTCCTCGATGCGCTTGAACGCACCTTCGTAGAAAACCGATTTATCGATTCCTCGTCCAGAAAAAACACGCAATCAATCGCGGTCAACGCCGTCATTGGAGCGCGTACAACATCGGACGCCATTCATGCCGCAGTACAGGTAAAAGATAACGGTTTCTCCTGTGTAAAGCTCAAAGTGGGTGTCTGTGATAGTGTGAGTCAGGAGATAGCACGTATCGCGGCAGTACGCGATGCTCTTGGCTCGGATATTGCGTTGCGTCTGGATGCCAATGAGGGTTGGACATTTGAGGAAGCACATACCGTGCTACTCGAATGCGCTCCTTTTAACATTCAGTACATTGAGCAACCACTTCCTGCTCACCATATCGAAGGGATGCGGCGACTCCGCAAGATGGTTCCTATGGCAGTAGCGGCGGATGAAGCTGTACGCGATATACAAAGTGCGCGTCTGCTCATAGAGCGCGAGGCAGCAGATGTGCTGATTCTCAAACCGCAACTTGTTGGCGGTTTACGTGCATGTCGGCAGATAGTGGAAGAGACTGCGCGTCGTGGCATTACCTGTGTCCTCACCACAACAATTGAATCAGGAGTGAGCGTGGCGGCAACACTCAAACTTGCATCCACATTGCCTGAAATCACGCTGGCCTGTGGGCTTGGTACGCTGCCCTTACTGGTCGATGATTTGATTTGTGAACATCTTTCTATAAAGAATGGTTCAATGAATGTACTGGATAGCCCTGGTTGGGGCGTGACACTGGATGAAGGTGCGATGCATAAATATTCGTGATGATAAATTTTTGCAAACGAATTCGGAAATGGATGTAGGAACCGATTTATCACGTCCGTCTGAATCCGATGACACATGTTCACACGGACGTGATAAATCGGTTCCTACATCCATTTCGATATTGATAGAGGTATGACTATGACAATATTATTGCCTGACTGGTTGACGCGCTGTGCCGAGAATCGACCTGCACATATTGCGCTGTCTGATGGAATGACGCGCTGGAGTTTTGCGGAATTGAACGCACGGGTAACACAATGGGCGCGTCGATTGGCGACGGTTGGCGTGGAAGAGGGTAGCCATGTTGCGCTGCTGGCTGGCAATAGCCTGGATTTTGTCGTGATAGTTCATGCACTGATGCGGCTCCGTGCGGTGCTTGTGCCGCTCAATACGCGCCTGACGCACGATGAACTGCTGTGGCAGATACGCGATGTCGAAGCAACGCTCCTTCTGTGTGATGCGGAACATATGCCACGTGCTATTGCAATAGCCCAACAGGTTCAGGATGTACAGGTGGCAACGTTCGAGCCTTCTGTACAGGATAGTAGGGACGAGGCTGAACATCACGTTATTCTGTTGAGCGAGGTTGAAGAGAGCGAGACGTGTACCTTGCATACGCTCATCGACTTGGACGCGACACAGGCGATTATGTATACCTCTGGTACGACGGGAATGCCGAAAGGGGCTATTATTACCTATGGAATGCAGTGGTGGAGCGCGACGAGTTCGGCATTGAACCTCGGTCATGACCCCGACGATTGCTGGCTGGCCTGTCTCTCGTTCTTTCATATCGGCGGCCTGACAATGCTCATGAAGGGCGTCATCTACGGCATCAGCGTCTATGTGCAGCCACGCTTCGATGCTTATGCTGTCAACGAAGCAATTTTGCATGAGCGCGTGACGATTATCTCTGTCGTCTCAGTGATGTTGCAGCGAATGCTTGCCGACCTCGATGCGCGGAAAGCAAGCTATCCCGATACGATGCGTTGTGTGCTGCTCGGGGGTGGCCCTGCTCCGCAACCGCTTTTAGAGGCATGTGCAAGCCGAAATATTCCTGTGGTGCAGACGTATGGCATGACCGAGGCATGTTCACAGGCTGTTACGCTTGCACCCGACGATGCTCTGCGAAAACTAGGCTCGGCAGGAAGGCCACTTGCCGCCGTACAATTGCGCGTGATGAACGAGGATAGCATAGCGCAGGCAGGTGAGGCTGGCGAGATACAGTTACAGGGGCCGACAATTACGCCCGGCTACTATAAGCGACCTGATGCGACGCAACGTGCCTTCCATGATGGCTGGTTCGCTACGGGCGATATCGGCTATCTCGATGCCGAAGGCTACCTCTACATGCTCGACCGCCGCTCCGACCTGATTATCTCCGGCGGCGAAAACGTCTACCCCGCCGAAATCGAGGCTGTGTTGCTGGCGCATCCTGCCGTGCAAGAGGCTGGCGTCACGGGACGAGCCGACTTGCAATGGGGGCAGGTTCCCGTTGCCTTCGTTCACCTGTATGAAGGGCAGAGTGTAAGTGAGCATGAATTGATGGAGTTCGTAGCAGGTAGGTTGGCGAAATATAAACGACCATCGAGAATATATATTGTGGGGGCGTTGCCACGCAATTCGAGTGGGAAGTTGTTGAGAAGGGAGTTGATGAAATTGTTGTAGGGGTCTTAATTTATTACACCCTCGCATTCACAAACCTGTACCGTTATCATTCCTGATGAACGTTGGTGGTGTGGGAAGGGTGTAATGAATTATACCCGTACATTGCAGGTGATGGGAAACATTGTAGATAAGGAAAGAGTGTAGTTGTGAAGATTAGCAAATTATGATGAGCATTCTGGTGTGGGCAAGGGATGTAATGAATTATGCCCGTACATTATAAAATGCTCCCACGATTTCTTATATTTTACCGTTTCCCATTATCCAAATGTACCAATAATGCTGAGATGTACGGGCATAATTCATTACACCCCTTGCCCACACGATACGCTTACCCCAACGCTGAGATGTACGGGCATAATTCATTACA
>DAIQNC010000572.1:0-3093 GCA_036788655.1 Ktedonobacteraceae bacterium | reverse complement strand
GGTAGCACAAACACGGTGGTGAAATCATGGAACAAGCAGTAAGCGTCTTAAAGTTCGGTGGTACGTCTGTCGGCAGTGGTGAGCGGATATGCCAGGTCGCGGAAATCGTCACGAACATTCTGCGCGACCCGGAAGCATCGTTTCCGGTAGTGGTCGTCTCCGCGATGTCTGGTATTACCGACCAACTGCTACGCATTGCGCGTCAGACGTGCCTCGGTCAATATGAAGAGAGTGCGCGAGAGTTTGCCCTGTTGCGTCAGAAACATCTCGACGCGGCAGCAATTATTGCGGACACTCCTGAGACGCTTACAAGCTTGCAAAGCGACCTTGAAGAGGGATTGAGCGAACTGAGCAGCGACATTGCCCAACTTCGAGAGGCAGCAGAGCAAGGCCGCGAAATCATGCTTCCTACTGCTGCCGTTGCATCATGGGGCGAACGCCTCTCGATTCGACTTGTCTCAGCCGCGATTCGCGCCTGTGGTGTCGAAGCAGAGGCCGTGCGCCGCGAAATCATCGTGACCACTCATCCGCAAGCTGATAGTTCGCTCCCATTCGGCATCGTCGTGGGTGCAGACCCGATTGTAGAACAGACTCGTGCGAATGCTCATGCACTGATAGAGCCACTCGTGAAGCAGCATATTGTGCCTGTAGCTGCTGGATTTATCGGACGTACCATCACTGGATATGTGACGACGCTTGGACGCAACGGTTCCGATTATTCTGCTACCGTCATCGGTGCAGCACTCGATTGTGTCGAAGTCTCCATCTATACCGATGTGGATGGCGTGTTAACGGCAGACCCACGACTTGTTGCCAATGCGCGTCTGCTCTCGCATCTTTCCTATGCTGAGGCCGCCCGCCTTTCATGGTTTGGTGCGAAAGTGTTGCATCCGCGCACACTTATCCCTGTTGCTGCACGTAACATTCCGGTGCGTGTTCGCAATACCTTCCGTCCGCACAATCGAGGAACGGTTGTTGGGCCTGTAGGTAGACAGCAGAGTGGAGCAACCGCTATCACCATTCGTCGCAATCTCGCACTCATCACAGTAGAAAGTACCGACCTCTTCGGCGCACCGGAGAACGCCGGACAGGTCTTTGAACTTGCTGCACGTGCAGGAGCCGCGCCAGTTGCCATCTGCTCCTCATCGGGGCATCACCTCTCGTTCGTTGTCGAAGAGCAATCTGCTCAATCGGTTGTAGAACTCTTGCAACACGACTTACATGGTGACGCCTTCGGCGGTGCATGGCAGGTAAAGAGTCGCACTGGTCTTGCCGCCTGTGCCTGTATTGGCTCTGGTTTCACCTCTGACCCCATGAGTCCTGCGCGTTCCGTTGCTGCTCTCGCACGTGAACACATTCCCATTATCACACAGGGAGCATCAGAGCTTGGCATTGTGCTAATTGTCGAAGATCACAATAGCCAGCGAGCATTGCGCTGTCTGCACCGCGACCTGATTGCGCCTGTCATTCCACTTGTGCGTCATGCAGCAACGCAGGAAAAACGACGTGAAGCAAGTAAAACAATTTCTACCAGAGGGTAAGAGTCATGACCGAGCATCACAATGAACAATCCCGCATCCCCGTTGCCGTTCTTGGTGCAACGGGGATGGTCGGGCAGCGTTTTATCGACCTGCTCCGCGACCATCCATGGTTCGAGTTGGTTGCCGTCGCCGCATCGGAACAACGTGCAGGGCAAACGTATGCCGAAGCGACACGCTGGCGACTTCAAGAGAGCGAGATGCCATCATTCGTTGCCTCGCTACCCGTTGTTGCTTGCAAACCAGAGGCTATGCCCAATGTGAAAATCGTCTTCTCCGCGCTTCCTGGCGAGGTTGCAGGAGATATCGAGCCAGCATTTGCTCAGGCTGGTATGGCTGTCTTTAGCAATGCGAAAAACTATCGTATGGCTCCCGATGTGCCTCTACTCATTCCCGAAGTGAATGCTAACCACATCGCTGCAATTGTACAGCAACGTAAGCAACGTGGTTGGTCAGGTTGTATCGTCACGAATGCGAATTGTTCTGCCACACCGCTTGTAATGGCACTCAAGCCGTTACAGCGTCAGTTTGGCGTGAAGAAAGTGCTTATCACGACTATGCAAGCCATATCTGGTGCAGGCTATCCCGGTCTGCCATCCTACGACATTCTCGATAACGTTATCCCTTACATTGGGGGCGAAGAGGAGAAGTTGGAGCATGAGACGCGCAAAATGCTTGGCGAGTGGCGTGAAGGTCAGGGCTTTCTCGATGCGCCGATGATAGTGAGCGCACACTGTAACCGCGTTCCCACCCGTGAAGGCCATCTCGAATGTGCCAGTATCGAGCTAGAGCGCAATACATCACCTGAAGCCATCATCGAAGCATGGGAGAGCTACGAACCAGAGCCTCAACAACTCAAACTTCCCAGCGCACCTCGACATGCTTTGCTCTATCGCCGTGAACAAGACCGCCCTCAAACGCTACGTGACCGCGATGCTGGGCATGGGATGACTGTTACACTTGGCAGATTGCGTCCTTGTCCAATTCTCGGCTACAAATTCGTCATGCTGGCGCATAACACCATACGTGGTGCTGCTGGCGGCTCGATATTAAATGCCGAATTGTGTGTGAATAAAGGATTAATTCTGTAGGGGCGTTATTCTATAACGCCCTTGCACTCCCCCATCCGGTACATTTCCCATTCCTGACGAACCGTGCATGTGGTCACACCAGGGCGTTATAGAATAACGCCCCTACAACATTGTGAGATACTTCACATATTTTTGCCTCAAACAGCCTCTAAAAACAACAGATAGGCACGTCTATCTGATGAAATCGAAACAATGCAGAGCTTATGCTGGACCGTAAGTTCTGTACGATGATATCAGGAGGTTGTAATGAAGTTACTTCTCACTTTTAATAAGGGTAAGGACAGATTCATCCCATCCGCACGTCACATACTTATCTATGTGCGGACGGGATGAATCTGTCCCTACCTCGGTCTTCACATCATTTTTTCAAGTCTCATTGATGATATACTGTTGAAAAGGAAAATATTTTATCGTTTGAGGATAACAATGCATCCATTATTTATCATTACCGCAATTGGACTGGG
>DAIQNC010000571.1:0-3098 GCA_036788655.1 Ktedonobacteraceae bacterium | reverse complement strand
CACGTTTCGTCATCAGCAATTTGCAGCATATAAGGCGCAGCGACCCACACTGCCCGACAATATGCGTCCACAGTTCGCACGTATCCGCGAAGTAGTACAGGCATTCGGCATTCCTATCTACGAAAAGGATGGTTTCGAGGCCGATGATGTACTTGGGACGCTCTCGGTTCAGGCAACGCAGCAGGGCGTTGATACCATTATCTATACAGGCGACATGGATACGCTACAACTTGTTAACGAACACGTCATCGTCAAGGTTGCTAAGCGGGGCATTAGCGAGGTCACAGAATATGATGAGGCGGAGGTCGATGCTCGCTATGGCTTTGAGCCACTCAAACTCCCCGATTTCAAGGGACTTGTGGGCGACAAATCCGACAATATCCCCGGCGTACCCGGCGTCGGCGATAAGACCGCTACGCGCCTCATTCACGACTATGGCGATCTCGAGGGTATTCTGGCCCATCTTGACGAATTGAAGCCCAAAGAGCAGAAGTTGTTGCGCGAATTTGCGGAGCAGGCACGTGAATGTAAGTTTCTTGCGACCATTGTGCGTGATGTTCCGGTACAGCTTGACTTGGAGGCGTGTCGTCTCACGCATGTCAACGGGGAACAATTATTAACGCTCTTCCGTGAACTGGAGTTCCGCTCGTTTATCGAAAAGGCGCAGGCACTCTTCCGCCAGCTCGGTGTCATTGTGACTGGTAGCGATGCTTTATCAAGCACTGCACCAAACGCAGAAGGGCAGCTTACAAGCGAGGTACAGGAGGCGCGAGAGCAGTCATCGCTCTTCGATACACAAGCACATGGCGCGAATGCTGATAACGGTGTTGCCGCTGATGAGGACGAATTACTCTACGCACCGCCACTTGGTGTCGTGCCAATTCTGACGCCGCCGTCACCCCCTGAGAATCTCGGCGTGAGCAACAGCATCACACCGCCCGACGAGCTTTCTTCGTCGCCAACAGGTGTGGAGCAAGCAAGTGAGCATGAGGAGAGCTTCGCACAACTAAACCTGTTCGAGCTACCAGAGCAACATGCGGAGCCAGTACGCAAGCTACGTCTACCGAGTACAGCGAGTACACCTGCAACTCCTGTTTTCCTTGAAGATGAATCCATTCCGAAGACGAGTACGCTTGTTGTGGATACCGAAGAGGCATTACAAGTCCTTATTATCAGTCTTTATAACGCAGAAGCCTTTGCCCTCGATACCGAAACGACCTCAGATGACCCACTGAACGCAGAACTTGTCGGTATCTCTTGCTCAATGGCAACGGGTGAGGCGTATTATATTCCTGTTGGACATACTCATACCGTTGATGGTCAGGAGCCGGGAAGACAACTTCCCCGTGACTACGTAATGGAAAAACTGCGTCCAATCCTCGAAGATGAGTGCATCCATAAATATCTGCATAACGCGAAATATGACATGGAGGTATTGACGCACTACAATGTTACATTACGTGGCCTCGCCTTCGATACGATGGTTGGTGCGTATCTTGCCGAACCGGGACGACGTGGCTTTGGCCTCAAAGACCAGGTATTCCAACGCCTCGGCCCCGTTATGACGCCCATTACTGATCTCATCGGCACTGGAAGCAAGATGATTAGTATGGCGCAAGTTCCCATTCGCAAGGCCGCCGACTATGCTGGAGCCGATGCGGATATGACGCTACGCCTCGTTGAACCTGTACTAAACGATCTGCGTAAGCATAATCTCATCGACCTCTACACGAACATTGAGCAACCGTTGATTCCAGTGTTGATGCAGATGGAGATGTATGGTATCGCGCTCGATGCCGATTTCTTGCGCGAACTCTCGGTGCGCTTCGACGAACAACTACGCGCCCTCGAACAATCCATCTATGATGCCGTCGGGCATCGTTTTAACATCAACTCGACGAAGCAACTTGGCGAAGTGCTTTTTACCGAGTTGAAGTTACCATCCGGCAAGAAAAATAAGACGGGTTATTCAGTGAGCGCAGATGTCATCGAAGGACTACAGGGTAAGCACCCTGCCATTGACAATCTGCTGGAATATCGTCAACTAAACAAGCTGAAATCGACCTACGTAGATGGTCTGTTGACGCTGATGAATCCTGTAACGGGGCGTGTCTATACCTCGTTCAACCAGACCATTGCATCTAGTGGGCGTCTCTCATCGAGCAACCCGAATCTGCAAAACATTCCTGTGCGTACCGAGGTGGGACGCCAGTTGCGTCGCGCCTTCATCGCTGACCCCAGCTATGTACTCCTCACCTCGGACTATTCGCAGTTCGAGCTACGCATTCTGGCAAGTATCACCCACGAGCCGCGTCTGGTCGAAGCCTTCACGAAAGACGAAGACATTCACACCATCACGGCCTCTACGCTCTTCAACGTGCCACCCGAACAGGTCTCGAAAGACCAGCGACGGTTGGCGAAGACGGTGGTGTATGCTGTGCTGTATGGTCAATCAGCCTTTGGTCTTGCACAGGTGACGGGGATGAGCAATAGCGATGCCGCAACCTTCATTCGTCACTATCACGAGACCTTCCCAGGCGTCAAAGGCTATGTTGAACGTACACTCGAACAGGCACACAAGCAGGGTTATGTCAACACGCTGTTTGGGCGCAAACGTTTCTTTCCCAACATGCAACACCTCTCGCACGTCGAGCGTCAGGCACTGGAGCGTGAGGCCATGAACATGCCCATTCAGGGGACGAACGCCGACCTTATCAAAATCGCCATGATTCGTCTGCATGCCGCTTTGAAAGAGCAGCATATGAAGACGCGCATGATACTCCAGGTGCATGATGAACTCGTCTTCGAGGTTCCCGTTGAAGAGCTTGACCGCGCTCGTCGTCTCACGAAATCGCTGATGGAGGGTGTTGCTCAACTGGATGTACCCATCAAAGTCGAGCAGAAAGTCGGCAAGAACTGGTACGAGGCGGAGCCGATGGATTGACGCACAACAATCCTCGACAACGGGCTTTCCCTATGCTACACTTCAATGAGAATGATGGCATGGAGGTCACTTTACGTGGGTCAGTGGGATGATCTTTTAAAAATGTTAGTGGGTGCGAATCCACAGGATTTCGTCACATTTTTGTTACGCGATG
>DAIQNC010000570.1:0-3101 GCA_036788655.1 Ktedonobacteraceae bacterium | reverse complement strand
TCGCCCGGCCAACCGGCATCTGGAGCCCGAGCCGCGCGGCATGGCCCTGCTGGTGGTAGTGCTGCTGGCAATCTGCCTGGGCATTGGCCTCTACCTCGTCAAAGAGATTGTGACCCGTCACGGCGGGCGTGTGTGGGCCGAAAGTGTTGCTGATCGAGGCACAAAGTTTTATGTGGTGTTGCCACTTGAGGATGCACATTCGTAGGGGCGTTATAGAATAACGCCCTCGTGTCACCTTGAGATGTGTGATAGGGAGCGAGGGCGTTGGTAGGAGCGAGGGCGTTATAGAATAACGCCCCTACAAATTGAATGCCGCTTTTTTCCATCTGGTGCGACTCTTTATATGAAGTCGCATTACTGGACTGGGAAAAATATGCATTCAGCAAAAGATATACAGCATAGTGAAAGTGCAGGTCATGTGCTGTTTGACCGCCACGCTTCACACATTCTCACATATGTTTCACGGCAGGTAGCTCATCAGCAAGATGCAGAAGACATTACGCTAGAAGTCTTTGTCGCTGCTCTTCATCATCAAGAGCTATTTCCACTCTCATTGGAGCGACAACGTGCATGGCTACAACGTGTCGCACGTAACAAAATTATTGATCGTTATCGTCGTAACTCACAAATCGATTTTGTACCACTTGAACAAAGTCTTGAGTTCGCAGACGACGCCTTGACCCCGGAAGAGTTTGCGCTCCAGCGAGAGATGTATAAGAGCCTCTATACCTCGCTCGGTCAACTCTCGCTCCAACAGCAACACATTCTCCAACTTCGCTACGGCAATGGTCTTCCTTTCGCTGACATCGCCGAGCTATTACATCAATCGCCATCGACCGTTCGCAAATCACTTATTCGCGCATTACGCGCTCTACGTGCCGCTTACGAACGTCACGAAAGGACATCAGAACGATGAACGAATTTCCAGACACCCTGCCCGAAGAGCGTGAGCAGGGAAATCGGGAAGTCATTTCCTTCTTGCAGCATGTAACGAAGAGGGCATCAACCGATACAACTCCAGAACATACTCAGGCTCTTCAACGCATTGAGGCACGTTTGTTTTCTGATCGCTCTTCAATGATTTCATCCTCTGCACCTGCACATAGTCAGAGGACAACTTTCCCGAAAAGGAGCAAATTCATGCATTCATCGCATACGCACCGAGCGGCTAAACCATTGTCAGGGCTTACAGCACTTGTAGAGGTTCTCTGCATTGTCGTAATCGTAGGCTCTTTCTTTGTGGTAGAACAGTTCAAGCTTCATAGCAGGATTTCGACGACAGGTGGAGTTGGCAACACAGTCGCTACTGACGCAACAGTTCACCTGGGGCCACATAGCTTTTCACAAGTCTCGGTTATCATACCAAAGGGTGGCTCCGTTCGTCTTGTGGATGATGACAATGTTCAACATCTGCTCTATAATGGCTACTGGGCCTTTAATAACCAGGAGCCACAACTGGTCTACACTACAGAACCGGGGATGCCCACTATAAAAAATCATATCCTTTATCAGCCTCATCAAGAATTGCTGCTACGGCCCTTCACGCAAGTCGGGTTGTATCACCTGTTCGATACCATTCATGGAGATATGACATTAACAATTGTTGTGACGAATGACAAGGAAGAGGGCATCTCAACGACAAGTTCTCTTCTGGACATGAACTTCTCTCCATCTACTGTGACGGTGAAGAAGGGAACATATCTTCGTCTTGTAAACGAGTCCTCTCCACAACACGTTGTTTACAATGGCTACTGGACGAATAGTGGACGTATTGTACCGCTCAAAGAACATGGACTGCCAGCGATAACAAATAATCACTTCACCATCGAACAATCGCAGCATCAAGAGATGTGGCTCGGCCCCTTCACAGCCGCAGGAACATTTCACCTGTACGATGCGCTACACGGGGGAATGAATTTGATTATTGAGGTGAAATAATACCGTAGAGACACAATTGCTTGTGCGCGAACAAGGATTGATTTCACGCACAAGCAATTGTGTCTCTACTGATAGGACGCGCCCAGCAGGATTCGAACCTGCGGCCATTCGCTTAGAAGGCGAATGCTCTATCCACTGAGCTATGGGCGCATTATTTGCACTACCATAATAGCAAGTCGTGATAGATACGTCAAGATGTAGGGACGGATGTATCACGTCCTTGCGTCATCGACTGGCCCTCGGCGGACGTGATACATCCGTCCCTACATCTTGCACAATTCGTTACAAACGTCCATTATTAAGCAGCGTGTTTGCTTAAAATCGTGGTTGAATGGAAGTTGAGGACGCCACCGTTGCCACTGACAAGAATCAGGTCGTTTTTGGCTACCTGACGTTCTCCGCCTTGCCCACGCGCCTGCACGACTGCTTCCGATAGGGGTGTGAAGCCCCACATGTAGTAGCTCGATAATTGACCACCGCCTGTATTGGTTGGGAGCGAGCCACCCGGTCCCAGTTTGCCATCAGCAACTAAAGCTCCTCCCTCACCTTTCTCACAGAAGCCGTAGTCTTCGAGCGTAACCAGCACGGTGTAGGTGTAGCAGTCGTATATTTCGCGGATGTCGATGTCCTTCAATTCGATGCCAGCCATCTTGAGAGCGCGTTCACCGGATTGCTTCGCACCTGTGTAGATACCCGGCTCACGGTCTGTTTGCTGATTATCACCCGGCGCGGCCTGTCCTAATCCCAGAATGTAGACCGGGGGTTGTTTCAAGCTTCTCGCACGTTCCGCAGAGGTAATGACGACGGCAACACCACCGTTGGAGACGAGACAACAATCGAAGAGGTGCAGAGGCTCCACGATGTAGCGTGAGTTCTGATGCTCTTCCAACGTCAGCGGCTTACGCATCTGCGCCCATGGATTCATCTGCGCCCATTGACGCTGCGAAACCGCAATAGCTCCTAGCTGTTCACTTGTCGTGCCGAAGAGGTGCATATGGCGTTGTGCCGCCAACGCATAGCCGGGGTTGGCTCCGTAGTAGCCATAGGCAGCACGTAGCGAGTCCATGCCACGTTCCTGTGCGCCAGAGGAGCTATAGGATGCGCCCGCGCCGCGTGTTGGTCTCAATGGTGCATCGGCATATACCAGCACAACGACGTTTGCC
>DAIQNC010000569.1:1459-3103 GCA_036788655.1 Ktedonobacteraceae bacterium | reverse complement strand
CCAAGCGAAGGTGAGAGCGTGGTATTCAACCAGAGAAGTGACGGATTATGTGCCAGCAATGCCAGGATAAAATCGAGCGCACCTCGCACAAACAGAACCGCAATTCCCATTGCACCAGCCGCCAGCAATACACGCCCGATAAACAATAAGGTTAAGCGTACTCGCAAATCGCCAATGCGTTGATGCAACAACCAGAAGAGAACAACAGCTTCCAATGTGCCAGCAATCGAGGTCGAGAATGCTAACGAACCTGTTCCCCAATCGACGCCCCAGACAGCTGTATTGATAAGGATGAGACTAAGCGCAATTTTAAGAATAAACTGTGCAATACTCACGATGACTGGTGTCTTGCTATCGCGCATTGCGTAGAATGAGCGCGTCAAAATCTCAACCGAAGCCAGACCAGTCAGGCCAATTGAGAAGAAAATGAGTGGCACGACGGTTTTTTGTGCATCCATCAGGCTGAAATGTCCGTGTTCGAGCAATACCTGAACAATAGGAAGTGCCAGAGTCATGAGTCCTATACTTGATGGAATCGCCATAAACAGGATACTACGGAGCGTTTCTAAGATCGTATCTCGCACTCGATCCATACGCCCTCGTGCAACATGTTCCGCAAGTGTCGGAAAGGCCGCTGTTGAAACCGACATACCAAAGATACTGAGCGGCAAGAGAACAAGCTGGAACGCCTGATAATACTGCGTAATCAACCCGTCGATACCAGCCGTTCCAACAACGACCACCAGCAGTTCAATCAAAGAGCGGTCTACGAAGGTCGAGCAGTACAGCATCGCGGCATTAATGATGCGCGGAACCATTTGCCGCCCAATTTGGATGACGCCAGGGTGCTTCCAGTCGAACACAGGGACATAGCGCATCCCGACCTTCACAAGTCCCGGTATCTGAATAGCCACCTGCAATATCGCTCCCAGTACAACGCCCCACGTTGCAAAGACGATTGCCACCGAATCATTACGCTGCCCATGTACCGCCATCCAGATACCGGGAACCAATCCAGCAATGAGACCGACGTTGTACAATACTGTACCAGTCGCCGATAAGAGAAAGTTCTGACGTGCATTCAGCACAGAGGTCACAATGACGCCAACGCCAAGTGCGATGGGTTGAAGCAGCATGATACGGGTCAACTTCGCTATCAATGCTAGCTCCACAGGATCGTGAATACCCGGATTGTAAAGTGGCACAATTTGAGGTGCGAAGATAATAACGATAAGTGCGAGAAAAGCCATGATTGCGAGGGCAAGATTGAGGGCAGAACTGGCAATATGCCATGCCGTCTTCTCATCTTTCTTGCCTACTACATAATTTGTAAAAACGGGTATGAAAGCCGAACTGAGCGCACCTCCTGCAACAATATTGAAGATGAAATCGGGGACAAGAAATGCCTGTAGGTATGCATCTGATATCATGCTTGTGCCAAACAGGAAGAGGAACATTGAGTTTCGTAGTAACCCAAGCACACGGCTTGCAATGAACGAGCCAGTGAGAATGAGCGATGCACGTTGAATTGCTACACGGCGTAACATACCAGTATCCTGTGCTGGTTGCACTGCTGGCTGTACGCTACTGGCATCATCAATACTACTCGCACTACCTGTTGTCTCTATCTGCTGTGGTCGCGCT
>DAIQNC010000569.1:0-1449 GCA_036788655.1 Ktedonobacteraceae bacterium | reverse complement strand
AGTCGATGACATGACTGGTGCGACATCTGGCGATACAGGAGACGCTTGTTGCACGGGGGCTTGACCATTGACATACATCGAAGGGGGGGCGCCCTGTCCCCATGACGATTCTCGTTGTATTGCTTGTACAGGTGATGCTTGCCTGCTCCCTCGTTTCCATGGAATCGTTGTTGTAATATCCGGCCCCATGCGACGTTGTTGGCGTCGCATGCGGTCTTCCCGAAGATGCTGCAACCGCTCTTGTCGTAAATGAGCAATAGGTTGTGATGGTTGTGGAGCATCGAAATACTGATGGGACATTCCCTGACCATATCCGAGCGAACTTCCCATATCCGCTATCGGGTTTTGATAGTGCGTGGGCAAAGGCCGTCGAATGGTGGTGTCGTCCTGTTCAGAAGAACCTGAATTTGCAGGATACAATGAAGGAGATAGTTCAACGTCCATCTCCGGGTGTTCCTGGTCATACTGCCAACCATAATAACCCTGCCCTTGCGACTCATGTTGTGGCTGTTGAGGTAATGGTTGCTCTGGTTGTCCTGCGTTTTCCACTACTTTACTCTATAGAATAGATGCTTTCGCATGAAATGTCATTTTCTGCCCTGAGAGATGGCTCTCTGGTAGCTCTCTGGTAGCATAACATACGAAGCGGCTTCTGACTAGTCTACTGGCATATTTCCTGAACAGACTATAATCAGCAGGCGACAAACCATCGTAAGCAATTGACATTATGGCTAAATCTCTATACAATCGCTCTATCATCTCGCATCGTTGCGTATTTCGTTACAATGAACATAAAATATTTCATATTTTTAGTCATGGCTCTCTGACAGCGTTGACAGGAAAATTGTATATTAAGGAGCTATTAAACAAATGCACCATTTTCATGCAGTAATTCTTGCAGGAGGTAACGGGACGCGCCTGTGGCCTCTTAGCACACCTGCCTTTCCAAAACAATTTCTTCCGCTACCAAGCGGCAAAAGTATGATTCAAGAGACATTAGCACGTGTCGAATCTCTGGTAACTCCCCAGCAAACGTGGGTCGTGACAGGACGTGCAATGGCTCCTCTCGTCGAAGCACACCTTACCACTGTTCCCTCACAGCATATTTTACGCGAACCAATCGGACGCAATTCCGCGCCTGCCATCGCATGGGTTGCGGCAACCATCGCCCGACAAGACCCACAGGCAATCATGGCGTCGTTTCATGCCGATGCCGTCATTACAAAACCAGAAATATTGCTTCAAGTGCTTCACCTGGCTTATAAACTGGCTGAACAGGGTTCACTCGTTACACTTGGTATCACTCCACTTACTCCTGAGACCGGGTATGGCTACATTCGCTTCGCGGAAGAGGTGGACGAAGGCTATGGCTATCGAGCATTTAATGCGGAACGCTTCGTGGAAAAGCCCAATTTGGCAACGGCACAGAGTTATTTGCGTGATGGTCAT
>DAIQNC010000568.1:0-3106 GCA_036788655.1 Ktedonobacteraceae bacterium | reverse complement strand
CGGGGTTATCTCATCGAATCCTCAATATATCTCACAGCTCTCTTCAAGCCACTCAGATAAAGCCTCAACCATTCCTCATCAGGCTGCGTCGGGTCATCGACAGAAAAGGCAAAACTCACATTGTCCTCGCTTCTCTCCCCTTTGCACCACACTTCGATAATCGCTCGCCCAATATATTCATCTGGTATGCCCTCACTGATAATCGGCTTTCTATCGAATTCGGGCGGTTGCATTTTGATATCCATGCGCGTCTCTCTTTCTTCCTACATAACGAAATCACAGCTTCGAGAAAGTTAGTTTTTCCTTGCTCCTCACTCTATCACACAGGTGTTGCGGAATGTTGACAACGATGATGAGGGGACGGAAGGGTAGCCAAGCTTTCATAATGATAACTATAATGATTGTCATTCACCGTTGTGTCACATAAATACTGGATCATGTCACAGCTTCATTATCGTAGTCTAGAGCCATTACAACCCGCTTTCCCATATTCCGTATAAGAGATAGTACGCAACAACAGTCCATGATAGGGCATCACAATGTGTCTTGTCTATCATGACAGATATAGAAATGCAATTATACAGAAAGAGGCGGCTATGGGCGATAACTGGGATTGGAATAATCCACAAGACCCTTATAATCAGGGGAAGCCGGGGAATCCAGGGAATCCAGGAGATACACGCTATGACGCGGGACATCCAGCGAATGGTGGCTATCCTGGTAACTCCACTACTTCCGGGAATTCGGGGAATCAAGGAAATCCAGATGCGAATCCGAACGATATGGACAAGCGCATCGAAGATATTCGCAATGCGGTAATGCAAGGAGCGAATCAAGCACAGCAGCGCTTTCGGAGCATCTTCGGCAAGGCAAGTGAATATCTACAGCAGGGACAGGAGCCGATGACGCCGCACTATGCGACAACGGCAGAGGAGCAGCGCATCCGTCAACTTGCCAATACATGGAGCAACGAGAACTGGCGCGTGGCGAAAGACCTGGGAACCTACATGGACATCGTGTCGTGGACGATGAACGAGGTTTGGGATGTGACGGTGCAGACACGCTGGGAGACGCGCTTGATGGAGTCTGTCACGGAACCATACGCAGGGCGCACACCGGGGAGCAAGCTACAACCTGTTATGCCTGTGTGGGACTACGACCTGCCAGAAGTGACAAGCCTCAAAGCAGCACCAACACGCACTCCTCTTGAAGGACTCGACGAGGTAGTTGGTTGCATGAATTGTAACGGCACGGGCCGCGTTGCCTGCGCCTCGTGTAATGGGCGCGGCTGGATTGTCTGCCCCGAATGCAAGGGGCGCACAAAGAAACGCTGCACCACCTGTCGCGGACGTGGTTACATTGCCGACTGGACGATACGAGACAAAAAAACATTTTTCCAGAAACAGGCAGAAAATGTGACATCCTCGGTTGGTGAGCGCGTCTCCGATGTGTTTGACAACATTCGGCAACAGGGCGTCCCGATTCCCAACCCGATTGACACCGACCCTGCAAGTAAAGGCCCGACTGTGCCATGTCCCGATTGTGTCAACGGCGAGGTTGATTGCACCTGCGGCAATGGCAAGCGTCTCTGTGCCGTGTGCGAAGGTGCAAAGGTTGCGCTCTGCTCCAACTGTAACGGCACAGGCAAAGTGGTACGTCACCGCGAGATAACGCGCCGTTTCGACCTCAGTACAGGGACACGCATCATCGGTGAGAGCATCATCCCACAGCAATTATTGCTCAACGCAGGTGGCGAAGTGGTCTATACCGCCGAAGTGGATGATACCTTCGTGCCAGAGGTCGCACCACATAACGTTCCTATGGACGTATGGCGCACCGCTGTTGAACTGGTTAAATCCGAGAGCCAGCGTGAGCCGAAGACGAACACACGCCCATTGAACGGGAACGCGCAAAGTGCCTCACATGCCACGCTCCAGGTTATTGAACTCGTTCGCATTCCCTATACGCAGGTGCAGTATCGCTACTCCGGTCAGGACTACGTATTCTGCGCCTACGACGAGGATGGACGCGAAAAGTTCTACGCCGACCGCTACCCGGCTCGCTGGAATCGCATCGAACGCCTCGTTCAGGCCATCTCTAACGATCTTGCCACATCAGCCGAGCAGGGAGCGCAAAATCCATCAGGGACGCCACCCACAGGCAACACCTATTCCGGTGGATACCGCGTCCCCATCGAATACCCACCCTACAACATCTCCGAAGAGGACGATGTAAACGGAGACAATCTTTCGTAGAAGCCCGATTTATCGATTGGCACTACGATATCAACAGCAACAATCCTTCGTAGCAGCCCGATTTATCGATTAACCCAAACGCTGCCAATCGATAAATCGGGCTGCTACGAAGGATTTTCACATTCGTCTTCGTTGCGTCCATGGCAATCCCTGCGCGATAGCAACACGCATCGGCGCATCGAAGCCATACCAGTCGGCAACAGCTTCATCGACCTGCTGGTGCAACGCGATGAATGTTTTCCATTGCTGCTGTGCTTGCTGCACCAGTTGGTTATAACTATTCAACCACTGTGTAGCGGCTATAGGTTCTGGAAGTGACCAGTTCTGCGCCTGACTCCACGTCTCCTCTTCACGCACGGGTTCATGCAGAAACAGGCTCAGTACCTCACTAAAAGTCACGGCATAGAAACGTGATAGGTCAATGCTGGACACAATATTGCGCGTTCGCAGTGTACGAATACGCCCGTTGACCAGTCCAGTATTTCGCACTTCGCCACGTCCGACCAGAGCCTGTATCGTTAATTTTGGTACGCGACTAGACGCTAGCACTTGCGAAGGTGGGATATAGACTGTACCATTCTCAAACTCCGGCAATACAGCATGATATCGCTCTACGAAGTCACGTTCCAGACTTGCTCGCACACTAAGTAGTTGATTGGCGAGGTCAGCAAGGTGCGCGACAGGGAGCGTTTGTGGGTCGGGAATGGGAACACGTCCTACATCGTCTTTGCCGACATGATTGTTCGTCGAGAACAGGTTTACAAGGTAAGCAGTCGTTTTGCTATTGATAAGTGCCAGCAACGCTTTTCCCAATTCTTCAGTAGCAGTCGCCTTCAAGGTCATGCGCCACG
>DAIQNC010000567.1:1879-3117 GCA_036788655.1 Ktedonobacteraceae bacterium | reverse complement strand
GGCAGATTGTCGTGTGCGAAGGTATCGACATGCGCTGAAACTGCACTCATAGGAATGCTCCTTTCGTCCTGATAGGGCGTCTGTGATGATAGAGTTACGAGTTGTCTTTGAGCAGAGAACGTGCAATGATGAGTCGTTGAACTTCGGTTGCGCCTTCATAAATACGCAGGGCGCGAATATCACGATAGAGTCGCTCTGCAATGTGTCCATGACGTACACCTAGTCCGCCGAAAAGCTGTACGGCATCGTCGATGATGCGCTGTGCCGACTCTGTAGCGGTCATCTTCGCCATTGCAACCTCGCGTGTCGCGGTCTCTTGACGTACATCACGCAACCACGCCGCTTGATACGTCAATAGAGAACTGGCTTCAAGCGATGTTGCCATATCCGCAAGTTTGGCCTGCGTCATTTGCATATCGGCGAGCGTTTGCCCGAACATACGGCGTTGTCGAACGTGACGTAGCGACTCATCGAGAGCGCGTCGTGCGAATCCGAGTGCGGCAGCCGCCACCGATGCCCGGAAGATATCAAGCGTCTGCATGGCGAGTTTGAAGCCCTGGCCTGGATTGCCTAACATGTTGGAAGTGGGAATGTGGCAATGCCCGAATTGTAACGTTGCCAGTGGATGAGGTGCGAGAACGTCAATGCGTTCGGCAATGTATAGCCCCGGTGTATTTACTGGAACGAGGAAGGCACTTATGCCCTTTGCACCCGGAATATCCTCGCTCCGTGCAAAAACGGTATAGAAATCGGCAATGCCGCCGTTCGATATCCACGTTTTTGTGCCGTTCAAGGTATAGCCATCGGTATCGCGTGTTGCTGTTGTTGTCATCGCGGCGACATCTGAACCTGCATCTGGCTCAGAGAGTGCGAAAGCCGCAATCCATTCGCCTGTGGCAACATTGGGAAGATAGCGCGATTGTTGCTCTGGTGTACCTGCAAGCGTTATTGCGCCACTTCCCAATCCTTGCATAGCGAAGGCGAAATCGGCAAGCCCTGTGTGATAGGCGAGTGTTTCACGAATAATGCACAGCGCACGTGAGTCCAGTTGAGGTAGTGCGCCACCGTGCGATGCTGGAACGCAATAGCGGAGCCAACCAGCAGAACCAAGCGATGTGACGAGTTCGCGGCAACGTGCATCTACAGCATCGCGTGTCTCCGGTTCGTCCGTCGAGAGATGAGTAGCACACCATGTTGCGAGGTCATGTGCCAGTTGACGATGTGTGCCATCGAAAAAT
>DAIQNC010000567.1:1631-1869 GCA_036788655.1 Ktedonobacteraceae bacterium | reverse complement strand
ACCGCATGGCTAGTTTCCCTCGAAAACTGGTCGTTGACGTGCAACGAATGCTTCATAGGCGCGGTGGAAATCTTGCGTCTGCATACAAATCGCCTGTGCCTCGGCTTCGGCCTCAATCGCTTCATCCAGTCCCATCGACCACTCCTGATGCAGCATCTTTTTCGTCATGGCATTGGCGAATGTAGGGCCGTTGGCAATCTGTCTCGCCATTTCCTGGGTTCTGTGTAATACTTCATCT
>DAIQNC010000567.1:0-1621 GCA_036788655.1 Ktedonobacteraceae bacterium | reverse complement strand
GCACTCTACTCAACACGTCATTCGAGGAGTGGAGTGCGTTGAAAAAGCCCCAATTCAATCCCTCTTCCGCACTCATGCTACGTCCGGTATAGAGCAGTTCAGAAGCACGACCCTGACCAATGACACGTGGTAGGAGCGTACAGGCTCCCATATCGCACCCTGCCAACCCGACGCGGTTAAAGAGGAAGGACGTTTTGCATTGAGGTGTGCCATAGCGCATATCCGAGGCGAGTGCCAGCATTGCACCAGCCCCGGCACATACGCCGTCGATTGCTGCGAGTATCGGTTGTGGACACGCTCTCATTGCTTTCACAAGATCGCCTGTCATGCGTGCGAAATTCAAGAGTTCGGGCATCGTCATTCGCACAAGGGGGCCAATGATTTCATGTACGTCGCCGCCAGAGCAAAAGTTGCCACCCGCACCCGTGATGACGACTACTTTGACATCATCATTGTAAGTGAGTGAGCGAAAGGTATCGCGTAACTCCGCATAGGACGCGAATGTGAGCGGATTTTTGCGTTCGGGACGATTGAGCGTGATAGTGGCGACCTTGCCATCTACATGCCAGAGAAAATGTTCTGCCATACCTGTTCTCCATCGTACAGTTATTGCATTATCTTGTAGTCCGGCGATTCATCGCGGACGGGTTCACATAATGTCTGGCTTGCATCTGCGATACATCGCCAGACTACAGATAAATAGAACCGTCAGATTAATTCTCGCACATGCTGCTTGAGTTTGCCTAGCAGTATGTACAATTGTTGTTGTTCCTGGGTTGTCAGTCCACTTAGCATATTATCAATCCAGGTTGCGTGTATCTGTGCCATTTCGTGAAAAACGGCCTGTCCTTTTTCAGTGAGACATACCTTACGGGCGCGGCGGTCTTCGGGAATGCTCACGCGCTCGACCAGACCATCACGCTCTAAATTATCAGTGATACCTGTCACGTTGCCACCCGACACCATCATCAGTTGTGACAGTTCGCTCATGCCGAGTCCGTTGGGGTGACGTGCAAGTTGAGCCATTAAGTCGAATCGAGGGAGCGTGGTATCGAACTCGCTACGTAGACGACTACCCACCTGATTTTCGATGAGCGTGGTGCATGTCAATAAGCGCAACCAGACACGCAACAACTCGCTTTGTTCGTTATGCTTCTGGTATGGTAACTCATCCATACTATTTGTTGCTATATCCTGAGTAGTTATAGATGATGTGCTATTGCTCGTCACTCTACTAAGGCTCCTTTCGCCAGATTACGCTCTAACTGTGCTTTGCCATTGAGATACTGTGGGGGCCAGGGCATATCTGTGTAGCCAAGTTGAGCGGCAGCGTGTAGTGTCCAAGATGTGGCCGTGCGAGGGCGCACAAGTCGGCGCGTGCAGCGGCGATAATGCTGTTCACGTGGTCAGGCTCGTAAATTGCACCCACTGCCATTGTTGCAATGTCCACTTCGTTGCGGATGCGGTCAGCGAACGGCGTTTGATACATACGCCCATAAATCGGTTTCGCCTCGCGTGAAGTCTGACCCGACGATACGTCTATCAAATCCGCACCAGCTTCTTTGAATAATCGCGCAATCTCTACTGCATCGTCGGATGTATTGCCACCGGGAACCCAGTC
>DAIQNC010000566.1:0-3120 GCA_036788655.1 Ktedonobacteraceae bacterium | reverse complement strand
GGACACGTGTCCTCGCCCGATGTTTATTGTACCACAGGGATAGGCGTTATTCAAGGGAGATAGGAAAACAGGATTTTTCAATCACGTCGTTATCATGGTACATTTTCGAGGGTTAGATAGTAGTATTTTCACAAAAGGTGTGATATAATCCGTAGACGGTGTAGAGTGCGCTCGAAGACGAGATTTGCCGCAAGCGACGCGATACACGAAGATTACAGCAGGATGCCGACCCGAATGGAGCGCGTCCAAGAATTAGGAGAAACATGGCATATACCGATCAAACCCTGGTGTGCCGCGATTGTAACCAGGAATTTACCTTCACCGCTGGCGAGCAAGAATTCTACGCGAGCCACAACCTTACCAACACCCCCGGTCGCTGCCCATCGTGCCGCGCTGCCCGTAAGGGGCAGGCTAGTGGCAATGGTGGACGCTCAGGCTCCCGTGAAGCCCGTCAGATGTACTCTGCCACCTGCTCTAGCTGTGGCAACGAGGCACTCGTTCCTTTCCAGCCACGCGGCGACAAGCCCGTGTATTGCAGCGATTGCTACCAGACCGTCAGTCCTTCAGGTCGCTCCTCTGAGCGCAGATCGCGCTGGTAACACTCATGAGCGAAGTGAAAGTAAATCCGGGCGACTCCTTTGAGATCGCGCTGAAGAAATTTAATCGCAAGGTGCAGCAGGACGGTATTCTCTCCGAGGCCCGTCGTCGCGCATTCTACGAAAGCCCCCAGGCTCGTCGCAAACGCAAAGCAGCCGCACAACGCCGCAAACAGCGTCGCACACGCCAGCCATAAATTTTTATATCTGTAGGGGCCATAATTCATTACGCCCCCACGTTCCCCAATATCGAACGTTCGGCTGGAATAGCAAACGTACAGGATATGAGGCGTGGGGGCATAATGAATTATGGCCCCTACAGATGCTATATCCCCATAGTTTCTTTCTAAAAAGTAATCTGCTACAATATTTCATGAGTAATCGAGAAGAAATGTACATGAGGAGAGGCACAAATGGCTGCACGAATGTTTACTGCCGTTCTTTATAAAGAGGGCAATCTTTACGTTGCGGAGTGTCCAGAAGTAGGCACTGTTAGCCAGGGAGAAACCATAGAGGAAGCCATCGATAATTTGAAAGAGGCAACAGAACTCTATCTTGAGGTGTTTCCTATACCTGAAACAGGACATCCTATTGTAACAACGTTTGAGGCAACATATGCCGCCTAAGTTACCTCCTGTTTCAGGTGAAGAAACTATTTCTGCTTTGAAGCGACTAGGATTCTCTCAAATCAGGCAACGTGGTAGCCATGTTGTACTTCAAAAGAAATTACATGGGCGTAGCGTTGGCTGTGTTGTTCCTATGCATAAAGAACTTGCGCTTGGAACACTACGAGGTATTCTAAGACAAGCAGAAGTTACTCCAGAAGAGTTTATAGAAAATTTATAAGCTCTTCCTTTATTGTAAACATCCTTATGCTCTACGTTCCGTCACTCCCAATCCTGCCCCATCCGGTAACACCAGCTTCCCTTGCTCCACGCGCACTCCCTCATAGGGGTCGCTCTCGATAAGCAACTGTCCATCTAAATCAGCATAGTCCACCAGTGGTGTCAGGTGAGCGGCGGCTGTGATGGCTAGCGAACTTTCGATCATGCAGCCAATCATGATGCTGAGATGGTGCGCTCGTGCCACATGTATCATTTTGAGCGCATTATGTATGCCACCACATTTCATGAGTTTAATATTGATGCCATCGACGCAATCTGCAACGAGCGGCACATCCTCGACGACGACACAGCTTTCATCAGCGATAATCGGCACGGGAACGTTATCGTGAATGAGCTTCAATCCCTTCAAATCGTGCGCGGTTACAGGCTGTTCGACGAACTCGATATTGTATGGAGCGAGTGCGTTAATCTTCTGAATGGCCTCTTTGGGTGTCCATGCCGTGTTCGCATCGACGCGGATAGTGGCATTTGTGACGTCGCGTATAGCCTTGATGATGTCGAGGTCATGTTTTGTGCCGAGCTTGACTTTGAGTACAGGATACTCTTTTGCAGCCGCAGCCTTCTTCGCCATCTGTGCCGGACTATCGAGGCCAATGGTGAATGAGGTATAGGGTGTGTTTGCCGCGTTGAGTCCGAGCAATTTATACACGGGGACGCCGAGCATCTTGCCGATGATGTCGTACAGTGCCATATCAACGGCGGCTTTGGCGGACGGATTGAGTCCCATCGTGTGGTCAAGTTTGTCCATGATGTCTTCGAGTACAAACGGGTCGTCATTCAATGTGTCGAGGTCATGACGGAACAGTTCGATACACGCAAGAACGGATTCGGGGCTTTCGCCATAGTATTCGGCAGGCGAAGCTTCACCGATTCCTTTGATGTTCTGATGGTAAAGCTCGACGACGACGTTGGGCGAAATGTCCTGTACGCCACGTGAGATGCGGAACGGCGTGATGAGTTTGAGATCGAGTGGATGTGCGGAGATG
Source organism: Ktedonobacteraceae bacterium (assembly GCA_036788655.1). Lineage (GTDB taxonomy): Bacteria > Chloroflexota > Ktedonobacteria > Ktedonobacterales > Ktedonobacteraceae > JBBQVS01. The sequence goes on along the minus strand of DAIQNC010000566.1, from coordinate 633 downwards.
TGCATAGTGATGTGTACCTTCTAGTCTAGCTACTTGTCAGGTTATCGGGTATAACTTCATAACCTGTTTAAGCAGTTCGTGTTGGTCATAAAAATAAAAAAGTTATGCCTGTTATTTGTTAGTGTACAACATAGGACAGAAGAACTTATCGACTGATTCTATGTTCAGGGCTGTTGATGGAGAGCTTTTTGTCTACCAATCACAGTATCAGGAGCAGGCTGGCGACGCGAACGTCCAGGGTGACGTAGTGGTGGTGGTAATGCGCCCCCCGTAGACAACCAGGAGCCGACGAGAATCAGCAGGAAGCCCACGACGATAGCCGCGTTGAGCGGTTCACCTAGCAGAACGACGCCGAGGAAGACGGATATGGCGGGATTAACATACGTGATGACAGCACTTCGACTGGCCCCAACCTCAGCAATGAGCGTGTAATAGAGCAAATAAGCCAATGCTGTGCAGATTAGGCCAAGCAGCAGTAGGCTCACTATCACTTCCAAAGAAGGCATTTTACCGGGTAATCTTGTCACTGCTACAGGTAGCAATACGATGGTTGCCGTGACACATTCGACGGTTGTTATACTCAGCCTCGGTAGTGCTGCCATGCTCGGACGCTTGACAAGCAAGGAACTGGCA
>DAIQNC010000565.1:0-3125 GCA_036788655.1 Ktedonobacteraceae bacterium | reverse complement strand
TGGAGATGGCTTTCAAGAATACAAGACCTTCTCCTCTGTTGGCTATCCCAATATGAGCTGGAAAGATGCGGAATATGCAGTTGTCTATGCCGATGGAACACAGGTCAAGCAGCCGAAGGGTACTTGTGAACTGCAAGGCTATGTGTATGATGCGAAGACACGCATGGCAGAAGCGTTTCGTGTCCTCGGCGATGAGGCACGGGCGAAGGCTCTGGAACAGCAGGCGCAGGTGTTGAAAGAGCGATTCAATATGATATTCTGGATGGAAGACGAGGGTTGCTATGCCTTTGGACTCGACCCGGAAAAAAAGCAGATTACCTCGGTTGCCTCGAACACGGGACAATGCCTGTGGAGCGGTATTGCCGAACCGGAGAAGGCGAAACGTGTAGCGAAACGATTGCTACAAAAGGATATGTATAGTGGCTGGGGTATTCGCACACTCTCGTATAAAAATCCCTCATACAATCCGCTTGCCTATCAGTTAGGAGCCATCTGGCCTCAGGATAACGGTATTATCGCGGCAGGTTTCAAGCGTTATGGTTTGACAGATGAAGCAAATAAAGTGATTCGTGGCGTCTTCGATGCTATCGAACGTTTCGATGCCTATCGTCCACCAGAGGTTTTCGCAGGTGTGCAACGTGAAGGTGCAAATGACTTCCCCATTCTCTATCCCGGTGGTGCAAATATTCCGCAGGCATGGGCAACAGGCAGCATCTTCCACATGGTTCGCACGATGCTAGGTTTACGTGCCGATGCACCGAATAAACGCCTCTACGTCTGGCCCACGCTACCAGACTGGTTGCCAGACATGGAACTGCATCATTTGCGCGTCGGTCAGTGCCTCATCGACCTGCGCTTCTGGCGCGAGGGAAGCGTGTCACGCTGGACGGTATTGGATCGACGTGCCGCAAAACATGGTACTCACCTTGCAAAAGAAGATATGATCGAGGTAGAAGATGACCCTGAAAGGCTCAATGCTTTGACATAACCTCTCGTTTTCACATTGACAGACCTGTAGGGACCGATTCATCACGCCCATGCTGTTGTTCATCAGTATTGCCAGCACGGACGTGATGAATCGGCCCCTACAGGTCTGTCAGGTACGTTTACACAAATCGAGTGTCACGCAATTTCGTTTTACATGCCACGTCGTTGACGTTCCATTGTCACACTTCGGCGGTCAGTCAGCGTTGGGCCAAGCACGACGCGACTGAGTGCGACGAGTCCCCATGCAATCAAGGCGTAGATGAGCATTGCGATGAGGGTGGAAACCTCAAAGACGTGTGCATAGCCCAGTGAGGGGTCGGTGAAGATGCCTTTGAATGGAGCGACAAACGGATAGCTAAAGCTGTAAAGCCACGTCACAAAACCGTTCCCCTGATTTGCTCCCAGGAAGCGGAACAAGAAGCGTAGTACCAGGATAATTTCGAGAACCGTCAGCAAAAAGTAGATGATGGCAGCCGCCCAGTAGCGTCCATTCGCCCGGCGCAAGTTTGGATCATCATACACCTCTTCGCGGCGTTCAATCTGATCCTGTTCGGCGCGGCCTGCACTGGAGCGGCATTGTTTACATAAGGTTGTTGTGGGGCATTGTTTACGTCATTTCTATACTGCTGCTGTGGTGGATATGAAACAGGTTGTGTTGGTTCATTTGCCTGCGAATAACGTGGGTCAGGCATATTTGATTGATTGCTCATAGTTTTAATACTCCTTATTGATATTCAATAATAGCCGTATGCATAGCAAAACATTGTCAAGAACCCTTACGTGTTACACGTAATGAGTTCCATTCTGGACTCTAAACATTTTGTTAACCTCAAAAATTCTAGTGATACATCCTCTGTAGGGGCGCAATTCATTTCGCCCGTGTGATGTAGCGTATCTCATGATGGTACACGGGCGAAATGAATTGCGCCCCTACAAATTATTTCTATGTTTGTCTTATTTGATGCTTATTGAGACAATATCTCATTGACAGATATGAGCGTCTATGTTATGCTGTGTTTATGATACTTAGTATCATTAAGCAGATGCTTCATAAGTGTGTTCATGGAAATGAATGAAGAACATACATCTATTTGCGAACGTGTGAGAGGAGAACAGTATGCGCGTTTCTACGAAGAGTAGTTTCTGGATAGGACTCTTTGTTATGTGCCTGGGCTTGCTCAGTGGCTGTCAGAGTGCTATTACGTCTTCTAATGCCACTGGCTCGTCGGGCGTGGTTAACGTGGTCGCAGCAGAGAACTTTTATGGTGATATTGCGCGGCAGGTGGGTGGAAGCCATGCCTCTGTCACCAGTATTTTGTCGGATCCCAATACCGACCCTCATGAGTTTACCGCCAACACAAAGACGTTACAGGAGATTATTGGGGCAAAACTTGTCATTAAAAATGGTCTCGACTACGATAATTGGATGGATCAATTACTTTCAAATGCGTCAAATCCACATCAGATTGTCCTGACCGCTGGTGCAATTGCGCTTCACAAGTTGCCTGATAATCCTCATGTCTGGTATAGTTTTGATAACGTGCAAGCTGTGGCTCAGTCTATTGCACACTCACTCGAGCAACTTGATGCTCCTGATAAGGCTACGTTCGAGGCAAATCTGGCAACATTCGATGCTTCGCTTAACTCGTTAAGACAAAAAACCAACGAGATAAAGCAAACGTATGGTGGTACGCCAGTGGCCTTGACGGAAACGATCTACCTTTATCAGACGGAATTGACAGGACTTAATGTCCTGACGCCGTTCGAGTTTATGAAGGCTATTGCTGAGGGGAATGATCCGCCCGCAAATACGGTTCTGGATATACAGAATGAGGTTGCACATAAGCAGGTGAAAATCGTGATATACAACGAGCAGACAGTGACGCCTATCACCACGAACATTCAGCATGAGGCCCAGACGCAACACATTCCGCTTGTTCCAGTCTGGGAGACGATGCCACCCGGCAAAACCTATCAGACATGGATGATGGGGCAGTTGACGCAACTGGAGAGTGCTTTGCAGCAAGGAACAGGTAAATAAGGGTCTCTATCCTTCGGGTTGTTGTAGAGGTGTAATTCATTGCACCTCTACAACACCCCGAAGAATGAAGATTCGCAAATAAGACAGGGTGTACAAG
>DAIQNC010000564.1:0-3156 GCA_036788655.1 Ktedonobacteraceae bacterium | reverse complement strand
CAATTGTAATGTACAGCAGAATAGTGACCTGTTCTGGGCCTTGCGTGGCGGCGGTGGTGGCAACTTCGGCGTCTCGACCTCGTTCACCTTCCGCGTTTATCCTCTCAAGAGCGTCTCCATGTTCACCTATCGCTGGCCCTGGAGCAACGCGGCATCCGTCGTGGCGGCATGGCAACAGTGGTCGCCGCAAGGCCCCGATGAACTCTGGTCGAATTGTCTGCTACAGGCTCCAAGCGACAAAAGCCAGGAGCCGATTGTGCAGGTGAATGGAACCTATGTCGGTAGCGTCACACAACTGCAATCGTTGTTAGGGCAACTGACGAGCAACATCAACGCGGCTCCTATCAGCAACTATGCGTGGAGTACGGACACGCTCGATGCTATGCTTTACGAGGCAGGATGCTACAACAAGACGGTCAACGAGTGCCATCTGCCAACGCAGACTTCGCAGGGTCAGATACAGCGCGACGCCGCCAGCGTCAAATCCGACTACTTCACGAGACCTCTGCCAACTGCTGGTATTGTGAACCTTGTGAATGCCGTGAATGCGCGTCATGCTTCATCCGTATTGAGCGATGGTGGCATTGGCATGGATTCGTTAGGTGGGGCTATCAATCGAGTTGCGCCGAATGCGACGGCATTTGTGCATCGCAACGCCCTCTTCTCGGCCCAGTATTCGGGAAGTTTCCCTGCCAACGCTTCGGCCTCTGCCATCGCTGCCAATCGCACATGGCTTCTCAACACGTGGCAATCCATGCGCTCTTATGCCAGTGGTCAGGCGTACCAGAACTACATGGACCCTGATTTACCGAACTGGCAACAAGCATTCTATGGCAGCAATTATGCACGTCTACAGCAGGTCAAGAAGACATATGACCCCGGAAATTTCTTTCATTTCGCGCAGGGGATAACACCTGCGTAATGGTTTAATGATGGACGTTGAGGAAATACTTGAGACAGTGGTGATCGGGTTACCAGGGTCTGATTCTATCACACCCTGGCAATCACACCACCACTGTCCACATTATTTTGTCAACGTTTCATCATTACATCCTTTGCCCACCACGAATTTTGCTCCAACGTTGAGATGTACGGGCATAATTCATTACACCCCTTTTCCCACTCACGAATGTTCAATTTTCACGACCCTTTCTCATATCACTTGCCACCTATGCACAGTGTTATAAGCATCTCCTGATGCAATCGGTTTCATCTAGGTTCATCATATAATTCCACGTTCCCAATGCACCTGTACCCCAACTACCCCAAATTAACCCTAGATAGGGTAGCAAGGTAACGGAATAAATTTCCCCCAATACCCCAGTGTGTCTATAGACACTGGGGTATTGGGGGAAATTCTCACGTGTCCCCTTATCCGAGCCATCTGCGTACAAACGTCCTATATTTGAGAAGCATTATCCGCTTTTTACGTATACTAAGTACGGGGTAGTGTTATAATGAGAACGTTTCTTACCTTATTGAGAGAGGATAGAGAGAACTCCTCACGAAATGAATATATGTTTATGATGGGGGTGGCCCTATGGCAAAGAAAATACTGGTAATGGACGATGACCCGACAATTGCTGAATTGCTCAAGGATGCTCTCTCTGATGAGGGCTACGAGACGTATGAGATGACGCAAAGCCTGCGTTTCTATGATGCTGTACGCGAGCATAATCCAGACCTGATTTTGCTCGATATTATGATGCCGTATCTGGATGGACGCGACGAGTTGAAGCTGATGGCGATGGGAGCCGAGCGTCCGATTCCTGTAATTGTTGTGACGGCGTATCTGGATGCTGGAAAAGAGGAGCAAGAATTCCGTGATGCTGGTGTGGTTGGTATTGTTTATAAGCCATTCGACCTGGATAAACTGGTAGACCTGGTGCGAGCGACAATCGGAGAGCCGGGAGCATAATTGTGAGCGACGAAGAGAAGACGAGTGAGCCATCTGAGACAAGTCAGACGGTTAGCGATAATGAGCATGATGTAGCAGTGGAAGCAGGGAATGCTACGGTAACCCATGAGCGCAAACCTGTTCGGGTTGCACTTGATGCTATGGGTGGCGATAATGCACCGGGCGAGATTGTGCTTGGAGCAGTTCAGGCGGCACGTGAGTATGGCATGGGCGTGTATCTGGTTGGAAATGAAACGGCGATACGGACGGAACTGGCGAAGCATGATACTACGGGCCTCGATCTGCCGATTTTGCACACTGACGAAGTGATCGAGATGGACGAGCATCCGGCGAACGCGGTACGACGCAAGAAAAATGCGTCGATGACACTTGCGCTGCAACTGGTACGCGATGGGAAGGCAGTCGGTGCGGTCTCGGCTGGCAATAGCGGCGCGATGATGGCGGCCTCGCTCTTTACGCTCAAACGGCTACCGGGAGTGGAGCGACCGGCACTGGGTGGCGTTTTGCCGACGAGGGATGGAACATGTCTCGTCATCGACCTGGGAGCGAACACCGATTGTAAACCAGAATATCTACAACAATTTGCGCTGATGGGGTCGCTCTACATGGAGCGCATCTTTCACGTTGCGTCGCCATGTGTGGCCTTGTTAGCGAACGGAGAAGAGGCCACGAAAGGTAATCAACTGGTTGTCGAAACGCACCAGTTGCTGAGTGCAAACGCCGCGACGCTCGGCATCAACTTTATCGGTAATGTCGAGGGGCGTGATATACCCACAGGTGGCGCGGATGTTATCGTCTGTGACGGGTTCGTGGGCAATGTTGTGTTGAAATTGAGTGAGGGATTGGGAGAGACGCTCCTGGGGCTGTTACGCACACAGATGAGTAGCACATTGGTGAACAAACTCGCTGCTGCTGTACTGTTGCCGGGTCTGAGAAAAGTGTTTCGTCGCCTTGACTACGCGGAATATGGTGGTGTGCCATTACTGGGTGTCAATGGATCTGCTATCGTATCGCATGGTCGCTCGAATGCAAAAGCCATAAAGAACGCGCTGCGCGTGGCACGGCAGACGGCGGAAACGGGGGTCGCCGCCGCCATCGCCGAAGGATTAGCAAAACTTCACGTCGGAGCATAATCTCTGAATTCGGCAAGCGTGTAGGGACAGATGTATCACGTCCATCTGCCCCGACGTCTATCAGCGCACGGAGGTGATACATCTTTCCCTACACGCTTGCCGATT
>DAIQNC010000563.1:0-3159 GCA_036788655.1 Ktedonobacteraceae bacterium | reverse complement strand
AAGAAGATTGTGTTGCTGTAGAATGGTATGCAACACCGGAGCGATGTGCTGATGCAGAACCGTATTTGCATAACCCATCCAGGACAATGGACTTGTGACATCCAGAAGCGCAGAGAGCCGTTGGTCGTGTTCATCCGTCACAAAAATGCCAGCTTCACGTGCGATGAGTTCGGTACACAGGTCGTAGGGATGACAACATAGGCCAGCAATTTCTACTTTTGAGGCCAGAGGACGTATGTCTGCAATCCACCGATCATGCCCCATGAGCAATTCATAAAGCTGGCCCCCTGTCGAAATATACTGGTCTTCAAATGCCTGTGCTTGCCCTGGTCGTCTTGCACCAAGCAACTGAAACACAACCTCGTCGTCAATCGCGGCAAGTTCGGCACGATCCCCTGGGAAAAAACGCGCAATGTTCCCATACCCCTGAGCAATTGTCGTTGCTTGCGATGGATGGGGACGAAGAGGTGTTCGTTCATGCGTCAAACGGTTGAAACGTTCGCCTGTGACACCATGTTTCGCAATAGCCCAGAAACTATCACTGAGATGTTGTTTGACGAGAGGAATTTCTGTTTGCACCGCGAGTTCAATATCCTGTAAAGAGGTATCGGAGCCACGATTTGACGCAATACCTGTCAAAATCCAGGCCGCTCGCTTTTGATACATCAATCCCCGTGTTCCATCAATCGGGTCGATAATGATGCGAAGCTCGACATCCTCTGGCTTCCTGTTGGGCGGAAACACAAGCACACCATCCTCGCCCACACCTTCTGCAATGAGGACAAACGACCATTCCTGACTTAACTGTTCAAAGTGCTGCAACAACACTGCTTCCGAGATGCGGTCAATAGCAAAGATGGCGTCTCCTGCCTGTTCCGCGACAATAGCGGCAAGTTGTGTCATTGAGGTGTGTTCGCAAGCGGCAACCACTGAATCACGAATAGCCTCGTGAATGGCACGAACACGCTGTAGGAGCGTCTGTGCATCTCTAATCATTCCGCTTTCCCCTTCTCATCCTCTTTATAATGCACAGATGAGACCGAATGCAACTCCATGGCCTTTTCCTCTGGCAAGGTGTCGCTCACGAAGTTGCCGCCTCCAATTTCTGGACCGGCAAGATATTTGAGTACATTCGGGCGTCTATATGGCGGATGAAACGCGATAAAGAAATGGAAACTACTATAGTCGCCACCATCCGTAGGAGCTTGATGCAATGGCATCACATAAGGAAAGGACGTGTGCCACAGGTTATCGAAGCGTACCGTCACATTCTTGAGCGCACGAGCTAACGCATCTACCTCGTGGTCATAGAGGTCATAGATGTGTGCGACGCGCCGTTTGGGAGCAACATAGACTTCATAGGCATAGCGAGCAAAGTAGGGGACGAAGGCAAGAACGTCCTCATCTTCATAAAGAATGCGTCGCCCATCCTGTTGTTCGGCAGTGATGATATCGGTAAAGAGTGTGCGTCCTGTCTCGTGCAAATAGCGATGTGATGCGTTCAATTCCGTCTCAATGGTTTTGAAGATGAAATTGGTTGCATACATCTGGCAATGGGGATGAGGATTGGAGACGCCAACCACTTCTCCCTTATTCTCAAAACACAGCACATGCTTCACGGAAGGATGATTTCCGAGGTCTTGCGTCTGTTGTTGCCAGACCTGGATGATGTTTGTAATCGCTGGCGTGGTCATTTCCGCAACGGTGAGGTTATGTAGTGGACTGTAACACATCACTCGTGCGTAGCCACGAGCAGGGCGCACACGGTAAGGGCCATTGGAGAGAGGAAGTGGTTGAGGCGCATCGTTTCCCACACAGGGATGATCGTTATCAAAGACGAAGGTCGTTTGATAATTCGGGTTGAATGCGCCATTCACACGCTGGTTGCCGGGACATAGATAGCAATCGGGAACATAGGATGGGACAGCATCAGAGGGAGTTTCAACAACTGCCCCTGTCCAGGGCCGATTTTGACGATGTGCCGCAATGATAATCCATTCCTCACGTAGCGGATGCCAGCGTTCTTCCCATGCAAGCTGTGTTTGTGACTCAGATATGCTCATGGTTTCTCCTCGACACCATTGGGATGTGTACTGTACCGCACCCATGCCGATTGAAAATTCATTCGCACGAATACGTGTTCCTTCTCACAAGCAGTATACAGGTTCATACACACATCGTCAATCAGTCGCAGTTGACTGGTGCAAATCGGGCAGATAAAAAACAATCAGGTTATCCTTTGAAATATAGAAAAGATAACCTGATTTTCATAGATGAGTTGTTATAATGCGATTTAGCGAGTGTATCCGCCGCCGCCATTTTGTTGCAGAATGCTCTGGGCTTCCTGATTACGTCCGTCGGGGCGCACAACGACGACAAAGTTCCCCTTCTTGAAGTCATCCATGTAATACTGAAGTTCGTCCTGGCTGATACCCATGTTCCTGACCATTGTCGCTATATCGCTCTCGGACTCGTCCTGCCGCATATCGGGGAAGATGAACATTTGACGGAGTGCTTCCAGGAAGTTATCCTGTGTATATTGACCGGAGTAGCGAATCTGGTCACTCATGAAATTGTTATCGTGCAATGCCTCTACCGCATTCTCCGCGCTTTCGGCACTGGTAAAAGAAGCCATCACGATGCTTTCATTGGTTTGATTTGCCATAAGTGTATCTCCTATCTTACGTACATGTTGTCAGTGGTTGGATAAACAGAACATCTGTTATGTCTCTACTGTAAGCACGTTAAGTAACGCTCAAAAGTGACAACGTAGAGGTTATTCCTTTAATTCCCTCTTGTTCGTATGGATAATAAGTAACATTCCATGCTCCAACGTTACTTCGGCTTTATCGTCGGTAAGTGCGTTACTGACGCCACGAGGTCTTCCAAAAAAGAGTGTTTCGTCGTGTAACGGATAGTAAAGACCTGTTGTACGTATACCCGTTGCATCAGTAGTGAGTGGAAAGAGAGACAGTAAGTCACCTTTGGAACCCGTAACTGTGGTGCTACCCGGCCCGCGCAGTAACCAGCACGTCATCGGGCCATCGACAATACGAAGTGGCACGGCCTCGACGCCAGCAAGCAAGAGGATGTTGGCAATAGTATGGTCGAAGCGTGCGCCTCCGGTTGCACCCAGGATGGTAATTTCATTCGCGCCCT
>DAIQNC010000562.1:0-3162 GCA_036788655.1 Ktedonobacteraceae bacterium | reverse complement strand
GAACCCATCGATAAATCGGGTTCTACGAAATGGCTGATTTCAGTAGTAAAAGTTTATAATCACGCCTGTATGGAAATTGATTAGTAAGAGAGTGCAATTGTGTTAATTCGTGGCGGAACAGTTATTTCAGCACATACACAACTTGAGCCAATGAGAGCGGATATCCGCATACAAGGTGAGCAAATCGCCGAACTTGGAAGCGATTTGCTCCCCGAACGCGATGAAGAGGTTGTCGATGCAACAGATTTGCTTGTCATGCCAGGACTCATCGACTCGCATGTCCATTTTCGAGACCCAGGAGCGACGTATAAAGAAGATTTTCTGACGGGAACACAGGCAGCACTGGCAGGTGGTGTCACTACTGTTTTCGATATGCCCAATACCAATCCACCCACTGATACACGCCAGCACTTACACGAAAAACTTGCCATTGCATCACAAAAAGCCGTTGTGGATTATGGCCTTTACCTCGGCGCGACTGAAACAAATATCGAAGAAGCCGCCGCACTTGCCGGCGAAGTTGTTGCCATGAAGATGTATCTCGGCTCAACCACAGGCGACCTCTTACTTACCGAATTCCCGCCCATCTATCGACACTTTCAAACCTTTCCTTTAGATAAGCCTATCGCTGTCCATTCAGAAGACGAAGAGGCGTTGCGCTATTTCGCTGCACAGCCAACAACCGACCATAATCAGCGACGCCCACCACTGGCCGCAGAAATTGCCCTCAGTCGCGTACTCGCCATTGCCGAGGAGACCGGAAGGCGATTACATGTAGCGCATACAAGTACAGCAGGTGAGATGGAACTGATTCGAGCAGCAAAAGAGCGTGGTGTGCGCGTTACCTGTGAAGTCACGCCGCATCATCTCTTTCTCACTGATGACAACGCACGTCTACTTGGGAACTATGGAAAAGTAAATCCACCTCTACGTACAGAGGCAAACCGTAAAGCTTTATGGCACTATTTGCCTTACATCGACACTATTGCCACCGACCACGCTCCACATACGAGAGCCGAAAAAGAGCAACCATACGACAAAGCACCATCCGGTTTGCCAGAAGTACAGGTCATGCTTCCGATGCTGTTGAATGCAGTGAACAATAAAAGCCTGACCCTGAAAGATATGGTCGAGCGTTGTGTTATCAACCCTGTCAATATCTTCGGTCTTGCCACGAAGGGCGCACTCGAAATCGGTAAAGATGCTGATATTGTACTTGTGAACCCGAACGAGTTATATCAAATAAAATCGGAAGATACGTTTTCTCGCTCTGGCTGGACTGCGTTTGATGGTGAGTGGGTAAGAGGTAAAGTGGTGCAGGTGTATGTACGTGGAGTGTTGGGATATGATAGAGGGAAGATAGTAGTACAGGCAGGAAGTGGAAAGCGCGTGGTGTTAACAAACTAAAGCTTCTTAATCATGTCGATATCGTAGTCTCTATAGCCTAATTTCTTGTAGAGATTGTGCGCGTTTTCATTTGGAGAGAACACTTCAATTCGTATCACGTCGCACCCCAATTTTTGAAGATACTGCTCTGCCTCACGCATAAGCACTGTACCAAGCCCCTGTCCTCTATAAGATGCATCGACGTATAGCTCCGTTATGCGACCTCGCAAGGATGGGATGTTACTTAGAAGAGCTTCGGGCGATGGTTCAAACGTGACAGCAGCAACAAAGCCTACAGCTATGTCGCTGTCTACTGCAAGTAAAAACGTTCCACGGCTCTTTTCAACCTCTTCCAGTGTTTCTCGTAATGCAACCTCGGCATGTCCTGGCAATTTTCGTAGCCGATTGAGTGGGTCAATCGAGATGAGATAGCCCTGAAAATCGTCGAACATCGCAAGAATCGTCAGCTTATCCGTATCTGATGTTCATGAAGAAAGTATAGCATATTGTTCCATAAGCGATAGAGTATCTTCGTACACAGTAAAGACGATGTTGTATAATACCGTATGGCTGCCTCTATCAGTCAATTGATATTTGTGACACAAGAGAAAGGTAATCTTCATGTCAACAGTCGCCCCGACAACTCCCTATTATCTTGAGACGCTTGAACAGGTCATCAAGGACGTAATTGCTCCGAACGCATCAGAAGTTGACCGTAACGGGACTTTTCCACAGGCAGGAATTGACGCGCTTGGCAAAGCTGGATTGCTCGGCCTCATCAGTGCGAAAGAGGTAGGTGGACTTGGAGAGGGACACAGGGCCGCAACGCTTGCCGTTGAGCAAATAGGAAAGTATTGCTCCTCAACGGCAATGATCCTGTGTATGCACTATTCAGCCACTGCTGTAATCGAAGCATATGGCCCGAAAGAGGTCAGAGAGGCGATTGCGGCGGGTAAGCACCTGAGTACCCTTGCATTTTCCGAATACGGTTCGCGCAGCCAATTCTGGGCACCTATGAGTACGGCGACAGCAGATGGTGATAAGATACGACTCGATGCAAAGAAGAGTTGGATTACTGCGGCTGGACACGCCCAGAGTTATGTCTGGTCAAGCCGCCCTATAGAAGCTGAGGGTATGAGTTCTATCTGGCTCGTTCCGCCTGATACAGCCGGTCTCCATGTCACTGCTCCATTTGATGGCCTCGGATTACGTGGGAACGCTTCGAGTCCTGTCTCGGCGGAAGGCGTTCTGGTCTCGAAGGATGCTTTGCTCGGAGTGGATGGCAAAGGTTTCGATATCATGATGGGAGTGGTGTTGCCCTATTTCCAACTCATGAATGCTGCCCTCAGCGTTGGTATCATGGAGACGGCAACCAGTAGAGCGGCTGCCCATGTATCGACGACGAAGTTTGAACATCTGGGGCAAACGCTTGCTGACTCACCTGTGACTCGTGCGTATGTCGCACGTATGCAACTCAAAACAGACATGGTTCGGATGTTACTCCTCGATACTATCACTGCACTTGAGAGCGGGCGAGAAGACGCTATGATTCGCGTGCTGGAGATTAAAGCTGCTGCGGGTGAAGCGGCTACGGAAGTGACAGACCTTGCGATGCGCGTGTGTGGTGGTTCGGCATTCCGTAAAGAGGTCGGCGTTGAGCGTATCTTCCGTGATGCTCGTGCCTCAACGGTTATGGCTCCAACTGCCGATGCACTATACGATTTTATCGGCAAAGCAGTATGTGGAATGCCATTGTTTGCCTAGAAAGGATAGGGA
>DAIQNC010000561.1:0-3162 GCA_036788655.1 Ktedonobacteraceae bacterium | reverse complement strand
TATCATATTGCTAGATAGTCGTTTTTTTGTCTTATAAGAAGCAGCACGAACTGATACATGGCAAAGAGTTCGAGGGCAAAGGGAAGGTAGCCGCTAAAGCCCAGTATCGGCATCTCGAACACTTTGAAGAAACCGATATAGGGAACGGTATAATACCACTTCGGCAGAGCAAAGTAGTTCCACATTTCCCAGAAAAAGCCACACCAGAGACCAGCAAGCGGCAAGACAATAAAGTTCCAGTCATGTACGGCAATGTGCGCGAAGGCCGATTTACGCCCCACTGCGTTATTGATAGGATCGAGCAGGAAGACAAGACAGAGCCAGACAAGAGCAAAGGCGTAATGTGGAAATATCCAGGGCAGGACAAAGCTGATAACACCAAACGCGACCAGCACAATCGTCAACCAGCGTGGCAGACGTGGCCCCGCATCGTTCGCAGGTAATCGCGGACGCAACGGATTGAATGATGAGAGAAACTCGGCTGTCTCCATGACTGCTGGTAATACTGTGCTGAAATTCAAACTGGCAATAAGAAAGTATGCGAGTGGGGTATAGGGTTGGTCGAGAATGTAATGCCAGTTCTGCACAGGCACGTTTAGTCCCTCGAACGCCCACCAGAAAATGCTCGATATCACAAACAACTGGATGTATCGCCAGTGCATTCGTGATAGCAACGAAGTACCGCGACGCCATACAACAACCGCATCCATGGTGATGATGTAGCCGAACCAGAGTGGAAAGAAACTGTACCTGTAAAAAGGGTCGATACGCGCCCAGGAACATATCCAGGCGGCAAGACAGAGAGCCAGGCTCAAAAATCCGTACAATGGAAAATGCCGTGCAGTTGTCGTGGAAGATGAAGATGTAAACACTATTGTATTTCTAGTCTCAATTTTGTTAATTTCGATTATCGGTTCGCTTATTCAGCATGGTGTAGAGTTGCTCGGTAATAGCCTGTAAATCGTCTCCCAGATAGATGCCTGGGATTTGCGGAATAACTCCTGTGTATCGCGTAAATACCTGCCCACCAAAGGCAAAGACCGGGCGTGGAGACGGTAGTTCATGCAGTTGACGCCCTAGATCCATTACCGATGAAAGATACGCTGGCATCGTTAACGACACACACACCAGTGCAGGAGAAAGCTTTTTAATAGTTTGCACCAGACCTGCGATTTCAATACTCTGACCCAGGTAAATGACACGTACACCTTTTCTACGCAAGAATAAGGCCAGCATCAAGGGTGCGAGTTCGTGTGGTTCTCCCGGCGCACAGCATACTATTGCCGTAGTCCCACTACTCATTCCCGGAGTGATATGGAACAGATTCGTGAGCATAGCCCGAAAAAAGTTGCTGGCAAAATGCTCAACCGAGACATTCAACTTCCCTGCTGACCAGAGTTGTCCCACCTGCCACATCGTCGGCGTAATAAGCTCGATGCATATCTGCTCGACAGGATAAATCGCCAGCATCGATCCCATAATCATATTCGCCATTGGCTCATCAAGCATGTTGAACGCCTCGATGAGACGCTCTCGCACAAGGTGCATATTGTAGGTCGAGGGATAGTCGGGGTGCTTTCCAGCATCATGCTCACCTATCACAGGCCAATCCGCAAAGCTAATGCCTTCATTCTTCTCTCTGTCCGTATCACGTTGCTCGTCCTGTGGAAGTACCACCTGAAACTGAGGCTCTGCATTCGTATCCTGTAGTGTCGGTTTATTCTGGCTTTTCGTCTCCTCAGAAGGCGGCACATTTTGAGTCATATCAGCTGCCGCTTGCTCAGTCTGAGCTTGCCCGATCTCGTTCTTATGCTTGAAGAGAGCAACAGCCTGGCTTATTGACATGCCATTATCTACACGTTCCTTGAGCCAACGGATCAATACAATATCTTGTTCAGAATAGAGTCGGTACGCATTTTCTGCACGCTCAGGTGAAAGGAGTTTATAACGACGCTCCCACGCTCGTAACGTCGCGGCAGGAACACCTGTCTGTTGTACCACTGCCTTTGTATTAAACATCGGGGTATTTGAGAATTGCTCCAGGTCTGGCCTCTCTATCCGTCCTTCTCGTACCATCATATCGTCACTCCGCTCCGTACTGGCTTCCGTGCGGAATATAATGTAGAAGTCCACATTATGTTGCATTCATAGCATCTACACAATACCATACTTCATCTCTTTTATCCATGCTTTGCACAAGGTTGTATCATCTTTGTCCATCCAGAAACATGCTTCTCTTTCACCTCAAGTACATGATGCATACGCACAACAGGACGGGTAATAATAGTGCCTGTTCGTCTGAAACAGGCAAAAACGCGGTCAATTTGGACTTGACAGGTCTCATTTCTCCTGATATCATAGTGTGGTCGAAATACGTCTACTTGTATGTCCGTAGATTTTTCCTATGGACATCCCCCTGTGCAATAAGGCAGCCATGAGCATAGTGAACGTTTCGCCATGTCTTCATAATGGAGCAACAAAGAAATCCTACATCTAGCATTTCTTGCCTTAGAGAAAAGACGTACCTTTTCAGGACATCGGAACTGTGACGGATGGCTCTCCACCCATGCCTCCCACGTATCCCCCTGAAACGCACAGGCTATTACTTGAGAATGGAAAGAACCCATGTTTGCAGTTATTAAAAGTGGTGGAAGACAGTACAAAGTATCAGTCGGGCAAAAGATCGAGGTGAACCGCCTTCCCGTTGCAGATGGAGAGCGCGTTACCTTTGATGAGGTCCTGCTTATCTCCGACGCAGACCGTTCCATGATTGGAACGCCCTTCGTTTCAGGTGCGTCTGTGGTAGCAACCGCCGTCAAACAGGCACGTGGCGAAAAACTTGTCGTCTTCCGATACAAACCAAAGAAACGCTTTCGTCACAAACGAGGGCATCGTCAGGAATTGACGATTTTGAGCATCGACGATATTCTTTCAGAGGGCAAGAGCCTCATCACTGGTCAGGAGCCACAGGCGGCTACCTCACAGGATGAAGGTGTGGCGACCAACAGCGATGCCGATACCGTTGCCCCTGTAGATGAGGCAACCGGAGAAGAGGGTGAAGGTGGAGAAGGTGGAGAGCGACGCATTCGCCGCCGCCGCGCTACTAACGCTACTGACGCTACCGATGCGGCTGAAAGTACAGAGGAATAAATCATGGCACAT
>DAIQNC010000560.1:0-3164 GCA_036788655.1 Ktedonobacteraceae bacterium | reverse complement strand
TCTGTAGGGGCGTTATATAATAACGCCTTGGTTGCTTCATCATGAACCTGCCACATGTATAGATACGACAGCAAGTGGGGAACCAGGGCGTTATAGAATAACGCCCCTACAGATTATACAAATCCTTGTTCCTGCAAATAGTCTACCAGTGCCTGAGCTAGTTCCTGTGACGAGCCTTGTACCAGACGCGCTTTGCGGCTGGTTGCACCTCCCGATACAATTTCGCCAATACGCTGATATGCGCTATGCTTGCTATTCGGCCCAACAACATGACGCGGCAATGGACGTGGCGTATGCACTTCAAGCAACGTTGTTTCATCCGATACTATAGGCGGTTCAGAGAGGAAAGTGTAAGGGTCGAAGACAGGAATAGGAGCTTTGAGCGCGTTCAGATGTGCAGGTAGCGAAGGATAACGTGGCTCGTTTAAGCTACTTGAGACTGTGAGGAGCAACGGCGTTTCGCCCTCTATTTGTTCGCGGTATCCGCGTTCGAGTCGGCGCGTGGCTTGTACATGTATAGCATCGTTCTCGCTGGCAATCGCTAGTTGTACCACCTCTGTCATCTGTGGAAGGTCAAGATACTGTGCAAGTGCAGGTCCGACAATGCCTGACGACCAGTCGCTGGTAGCTTCTCCACACAGTATGATATCAGGAAAAGGTGATTGTTGTTGGATGTAGGCAGCGAGTGCCTCGGCAATGGCGAAGGCATCCCAATCGCTGACATTATCGTTCCACAGGCGCACAGCAGTATCCGCACCTAGAGCAAGTGCCGCTCGTAATGCTCCCTTAGCATCAGCCGAGCCAAGCGTAATGACCATTACATCGCCGCCAAGTTGTTCTTTGAATCGTACTGCTGCTTCAACCGCACAGGCGTCGGCTGGATTCAGTATCTGCACGAAGCGTGCTACATCCACCTCGCCTGTGATTGGGTTGATATAGACCGAGGCACTGTCTGGTGTTTGCTTGATACAGACGCAACTATGCATCCTTTTATCCTTCTCTACTTCTGCATGGATGTAAAGCGATAGCCACGCTCGGTTGTCGCTTCTGCACGATGAGCGAAAACTTCTGGTGAAGGTACATTGAAATCAAGCGCATCCGCTACTCTATCAATGATGTTAAAAAATGCACAAATATAAATAGCATCTTCAATAGCCTGTTTGCTAATATCTGCCTCGCGTAGTGCTCGCACATCGAATGGCTTTATTGCTTCTGGATGCAAGGTTAACTTCTCCAGAAAGCCGAGCATGAGCCGAAGATTTTCAGAAATTGGTGCTGTTTGCCAGTCAGAGAGGGCAGCGTTCACTATCTCTTCACCAAGTGTATATGACGCGACCGCGCCATGTGAGCTTGTTCAAAACCGACACTTATTTTTATTTGATACAAAGGCCGCGAATAGTTCACGCTCACCGGAACTCCATTCCGACGGACCTTGCAATAACTCGTGCATTGTATTTGAAAATTGCTGCCCGAACAATGCTGGACGATACATCATGATGCGAATGACATCAGGAAGTGGTTGCCCTTTCAAAACCTCGTCAAGTTTTTTGAGTCGCATTATTCACTCTCCTCCAGTGCTGCAAGTCCATAATGGAGCCGTGCTAAACCTGTACCGAGAGCGGCACTCAATGTGATTTCAAACAGTGTATCCTCGGAGTAGCCTTGTTCTTGAAGCGTTGCAATGTCTTCATCGGTGACTTTGTAAGCATGAAGCGCGATTTTGTCGATATATGGAATGAGTTCGGGTGGAATATCTTCTTTCTCGCTATCGGCATGGCTACTGATTGCGAATGCTCTTCCCTGAATAGCCTGTCGTAGCATCGAAGAAGACTCACCAGAACTCGTGAGAATATCATCAGCAATACGTTGCATATCCTCGGAATAACGACTGGTTTCTTTCATTTATAACTCCAATGTATCATGATGCACGAAAGCTTACACCCCAGCCACCACGCGGATATTCCCATTCGATAGCTTTGCGTTCACAGGCGACATAACATGTTCCGCATTCAAGGCAATGCTCATAGGAAAAGTGCATCTCATCGCCCAGAAGCTCGAACAGACCAGCAGGACAGACATAGACACAGGCAGTCGTATCGCATCCCACGCATTTTTCGCGGTTCAACCGAATATGAGCAGTTTTATCGACCTTGAAACGCACAAGGTCTAAACGTTCCTCGACTGGTTGCATGTATGTTTGCTCCTCATTAGATAGTTAAAATAATAACGCACGTCCGGCTTGCCATCCATCACGCACTAATGTCAACAATGGCACTTTACCACGCATCGTGTCCCAGACAACACGGGCTACTTTACGACGAGGTTGACCATTCGAGCGAAAAATATTCTCTGCTGTCTTACACAGCAGGTCGGGATAGACGTTTTGTAGGCGTTCGTTGT
This sequence comes from Ktedonobacteraceae bacterium, assembly GCA_036788655.1. GTDB lineage: Bacteria > Chloroflexota > Ktedonobacteria > Ktedonobacterales > Ktedonobacteraceae > JBBQVS01. The sequence goes on along the minus strand of DAIQNC010000560.1, from coordinate 764 downwards.
TGACGAAGGATGGTGTGTGACGATAGCTTTTGAGGTCTTGCAGGACAAAACTTGCTTCGAGCCGTTTGCGATACTGTGCCATGCTCTCCGCCGAAAAATCCTTGTCGGTATGTGCCTGTTGTGCGGTAGCGGCTGCTGCGATTCCAGAGGCAATCGCAAAGTTCATACCCTCAAGGAAGAGGCCAGCCGCGAATACGAAACCTGCTGCATCTCCAACAACCATGAGACCAGCTCGCGAAAGCGTGGGTAACATAGCCCAGCCACCTTCGGGAATCATATGCGCGGAATATTCGAGCGTGGTTGCATCTCTCACCAGTGGGGCAATTGCTGGGTGCTGTTTGAACTGATCGAGCAATTCATATGGACGTTGTTTATGCTGTGCCAATGAAGCAATTTGCGCGACAACACCGATGGACAGCGTGTCACGATTGGTATAGAGGAAGCCACCGCCTTTGACATCGCCAGATGCATAGCCGACATATTCGTTGGTCATGCCTTCATCGCCATTGAGGTTGAAGCGTTCCTCAATGGTGTGTGTATCGAGTTTGAGTACCTCTTTGACTCCTAGCGTCATCTCGTCTGCATGAAACTCTTTTTGCAACCCTGCTTTCTTTGCCAGAAACGAATTTGCACCATCAGCAGCGATGACGACGGGTGCGAACAGGTCGCCATCCTCGCGCCGACAACGCACACCCACGACCGCTCCATCTTTGTATATCAGGTCATCGACCACTGTTGAGGGTATGAGCAGTGCGCCAGCCTCT
>DAIQNC010000559.1:0-3177 GCA_036788655.1 Ktedonobacteraceae bacterium | reverse complement strand
AGCCGACGAAGACGCCTTCCGCACCGAGGCGCATCATGAGTGCGGCATCGGCTGGCGTGGCAATACCACCTGCAGAAAAGTTGACGACGGGAAGCTTACCCGTGCGAGCGACCTGCACCACGAGTTCATAAGGTGCGCCGAGATTCTTGGCCTCAGTCATCAATTCCTCTTCTGGCAGGCTCTGTAGGCGACGGATACCGCCCATGATGGTTCGCATGTGGCGCACGGCCTCGATAACGTTACCTGTGCCAGCCTCGCCCTTTGTGCGAATCATGGCTGCGCCCTCACCGATGCGGCGTAGAGCCTCGCCGAGGTCACGCGCACCGCAGACGAACGGCACAGAGAACAGATGCTTGTTGATATGGAACTGCTCGTCGGCGGGAGTCAACACCTCGGACTCGTCGATGCAGTCAATGCCGAGAGCCTGGAGTATCTCGGCCTCGACGAAATGACCGATACGCACTTTCGCCATCACCGGAATCGTCACGGCATCCTTAATCTTGAGAATCAATTCGGGGTCGCTCATACGAGCAACTCCGCCCTGGGCGCGGATATCGGCTGGCACACGCTCCAATGCCATCACAGCAGACGCACCCGCATCTTCCGCGATACGCGCCTCGTCTGCTGTAACAACATCACAGATAACTCCACCTTTGAGCATCTCTGGAAAGTTACGCTTAACCTGAACCGTTCCGGTCTGCTTCTGTACATCCTGCATGGCTGCAATCTCCCATTTTATATATGCTATACCTGGCGTCCTCTACACAATGCATCCGCCAAACTTACGAAATCAACTTCTATAGGTAGACACGGAATTATTCTATTTCCGTGTCTACCTATCATTTACATAAAATTCTAGCACACAACAAGGGAGACTGCCAGAGCCAATATGCAAAAATGGAGCCATCCATGTTGAATTGGCTCCTATTCGTTAGCATAATGCGTTCTCCATGTTGTGACGTGATTATGAAATTTCGCAGGCGTGTGCCATTCGATAACGGATGCCCGTGATACATCACAGCACAACATGGAGAACGCATTATGCAAAAAATTGTCGAACCTGAACGGGGAAATTCGGCACGATTTTCGTGGGTAATGTATCCTCGCCCTCGAAGAGACCTAGCGAATGATAGATACCGTTTTCGAGCCTCAACACTTCGACGGTATGAGCATTAGCATCGACAAGCCAATATTCAGGGACGCCGGAACGTGCATAGGCATCCAATTTCTCTCGACGGTCAATCATAGCGGTACTCGGAGAGGCAATTTCAACAGCGAGGTCGGGCGCACCAAGAATAAACCTTTTCTGTATGCGGTCACGATGCGCGTTAAGGACAACCAGCACATCGGGTTGAAACACCTGCGTAGGAGAGAGACGAACATCGAACGGCGCAACACGTACCAATCCGAGTTGCGGTAGCTTTACATAAGTACGCAAATAAGCCGCTATTTCCAGAATAGCGTCTTGATGCTCACCAGTGGGCGATGGGGCCATATACAGCACTCCATTCACAATTTCGTAGTGGTTTCCATCATCTGGAAGAGACACGTAGTCCTCATACGTCCACTTCCCCTGCTTTGATGGATTGATCCAATCAGCAGGGGTGGCGACAGTAAATTTATCTGCGGTTGTCATGTTCGCTCTCTCTTCCTTTCATTATGGAGTACACAGACGCATGATACCATGATGAAATTTGTGTGTAAAGATGAACCTTATCATGTGGTTCGCAGGGTGTAATGAATTATGCCCGTACATCTCAGCGTTGCTCCAAGCGTTAATGGTGGGAAAAGGGTTCACTATCCACGATTCTCGGAGCAACGCTGAGATGTACGGGCATAATTCATTACACCCCTTCTCCACTCCCCGAATGTTCCCTATATTTGTTACTGCACTTCGGTACGTGCAATGCTGGTTTCGCCTTCAACGATGAAGACGACACGCTCACAGATATTGGTGCAGTGGTCGGCGACGCGCTCCAGTTTGTGTGCGACCCACTGGAGATAGGTGGCACGTTGCAGAATAAAGGAGTCGTTTTGCAGGGCAGGGATGGCGTGTGTTCCTGCCATCATCGCCATCAGGTCGTGGCGCACAAGATGGTAGCGCACATCGACAACATCATCTTCTTCCCAGATATAGCGAGCGGCATTGGCGTTGTTCTCAGCAAATGCCTTCATGGTTCCCTGCAACACACGTCGCGCCTCGCGTCCCAGGTCAAGGATACCATGCATGATGGATGCCTCACTGACCTGTATCATCTCTCCTTTATGGTCAGTGCCATCTCCCTGCACCTGAACTTGCGGCATCGTGTTTCCCTTCAACGGAGCCATACGCAGAATAATGGTTGCCACACCTGCGGCGTTATCACCTGTACGCTCAAGGTCTCCTGCGATGGAGAGTGCTGAAGTCAGATAACGCAGGTCACGCCCGCCGAGTGGTTGCTGCAAGGTCAAGAGACGAATAGTATGCTCCTCAACGGCGGCGCGTAGACTATCAATAATCGCATCGCCCTCAATCACCATGCCGGCCTTTGCGATATCGCCCGTCTCCAACGCTTCAAGTGCCTTCCCCAGCGCGTCATCGACCAGCGAGCCGAGCTTGACAATCTGGGCATCCAGGGTCTGTAGTTCTCTATCTAACATTGGTCTTGCCATCGTGTTCTTTTCTCCTTCTCTTGTACGAAATTCCAGCAATCATACCATGTATAGAACCCGCGCACGGGCGACCACAAGGGTACGCCCCTACTATACAACGAAGGTGCATCGAACCAACATCGTGTATAGTAGGGGCGTACCCTTGTGGTCGCCCGTGCGCGGTTCATATTCGATGCGCTCTTCTATTATACTGTAACATATCTTTATTGGAAAAGATAGCCAGAAAATAAACTATTTATAGTATTCCCAGAGGATAGGCGCATAGTGTTAGTTGAGATATTCGGCGACAAACGAACGTTGATATGCGGTTCTTGATCCTTCAGGAGATGTAGAGGTGCAATTCATTGCACCCGTGCGCCCAGAGACGATGGATAGAGACCCTGATATGTTTTTCCGTTGACATATATCTTGAACACATGTTACAGTAGAGTTGGTTTTTTACACAGGTACTCTGTAGAAATGGACAGGTTTATGGTCAACAAACGGCTTCTCGGCGTCTTTGCTCACCCCGATGATGAGGGAGTG
>DAIQNC010000558.1:2951-3182 GCA_036788655.1 Ktedonobacteraceae bacterium | reverse complement strand
GGGCCTGAGGTGCCCGCGCTCTCCGGCGTGCTCGTGCTGGACCTCTCGCGCGCGCTCGCGGGGCCGCACGCGGCGATGATGCTGGGCGACCTGGGGGCAACGGTTATCAAGATCGAACATCCAGAGCGCGGTGATGATACGCGCCATTTCGGGCCACCATATGCTGAGGGTGAAGCCGCGTACTATCTTGGACTGAACCGCAACAAGCATAGCATCGCTCTTGACTTCACA
>DAIQNC010000558.1:0-2901 GCA_036788655.1 Ktedonobacteraceae bacterium | reverse complement strand
CTGTGCTGGTCGAGAATTTCCGCCCCGGCTCATTAGCAAAGCAGGGACTTGGTTATGAGGATTTGCGAGCCATCAATCCGGGCCTTATCTACTGCTCGATTAGTGGTTACGGGCAAACTGGCCCTTACAAGTCGCGTCCCGGTTATGATTTTGTGGCACAGGCGGAGTCGGGAGTTATGGCGGTGACGGGCGAGACGAATGGAGAGCCACAGCGCGTTGGTTCGCCAATTGGCGATCAGGCGGCTGGCATGTACTCGTGTATAGCGATACTTGCCGCGCTACGTGTACGAGACCAGACAGGACAGGGACAGTATATCGACACATCACTCTTGGAGGCTACTGTCTCGTTGCTCGGTAATGTCTCCTCAAACTATCTTATTTCTGGCGATGAAGCGAAACGCTACGGCAATGGACACCCCAATATCGTCCCCTATCAGGCATTTCAGACCAGCGATGGCTATATCGTCGTCTCGGCTGGTAACGATAAGCTCTTTCAGACCCTCTGTAGACTGCTTCACCGTGAAGACTTAATAACCGACCCGCGCTTCGACTCAAATCCACAACGTGTACGTAATCGTGCAGAACTCGTTCCACAGCTACAGAAGTCGTTTTTGCAGCGTAGCAGTGAAGAGTGGCTCAAGGAACTACGTGCTATTGGCCTACCATGTGGGCCCATCAACAAAGTGAGCCAGGTCTTTGCCGACCCACAGATACAGTCACGTGGCCTTGTCTGGGAGTGCGAACATCCCACCGCCGGAACTATCAAGCTCTCCGGTTCGCCCATTCATCTCTCAGAAACGCCGACGAAGTTGTATAAGGCTCCGCCGTTGCTGGGCGAGGATAACGAGAAGGTTCTGGGGAAGGAAGAGTAGTTTGTCAATTTTGATGCGATTTTGTCATGTAGTGTCGTGATGTATCACGACTGTGTACATAGTAGTAGGCGTACAGTCGTGAAACATCACGACACTACATGGAATTTCTGCTCGTTGAAGCAAGGTGAAACAGCAGATTGTAGGAGCTAATATGGATCCAAGGCACTACTCAATGAATATTAAGTGGAGCGATGAAGATCAAGCGTACATCGTGACTGTACCAGAGTTGCCGGGATGCAAGACGCACGGAGCCACGTATCAAGAAGCCGTCAAGCAGGGACAGGATGCTATCGAAAGCTGGATTATGGTGGCTCAGGAATTAGGCCGTCCAATTCCGCCACCGGATAAAGTGCCAGTGTGATTTTCCCCCTGACAAAATAAACTAATCTTTTACCTACCGCTTCCCTTCGTTACAAAAAGAATGAAAGCTTGTAAGACGTTACCTATCTTCCAGAGATTGGAGAAGTGGTATGATGACAGCGCATGATCCCAAACAGGCCATTATTGACGACCTGTGTCATCCTCGCTTAACATCTAGCGGAATAGGCCCGGCTGTAGAGGGAACAATACATTTTCTTAGAAACAATTCTTCTGGTCAGAAAGTACAAGTACCCGTACAGGTCGAGGTCTATAATAGCTCTGGCGAATTGCTCGGTACACAGATAGCCTTTGATTATGAGAGTACAATAGGAAAGCCCTTACGTGAAAAGCCCAAAAATTGAGAGTAGACAAGTTCGATTAAGCAGGATACAATACTCTGAGTTATTTTATGGTCGTACCTGGAGGTAATCTATTGTGAAAGTGACATGTAAACAACAGGAATTGAGTCGCGGTCTATCTACTGTCGGTCATGCCGTATCGAATCGTAGTACGCTCCCTATCCTGGCAAATATACTGCTGGCAACCGATAATGGACGCTTGCGCCTGTATGCCACCAATCTCGAAATTGGTATCAATTGCTGGATCGATGCGGAAGTTCAGGAGGAAGGTAGCACTACTGTTCCTGCAAAGCTGATTACAGACCTCGTGAACAGTCTGCCACAGGCATCTATAGATATTTCAGTTCCCGAAGATTCGCATGTGATGAATGTGAAGAGTCAGCGTAGCAGTGCGAATATCAAGGGCATGGATCCGTCGGAGTTCCCTCTGAGTCCCAACACGGAGGGAAGCGACCCACCTGTCGTGCTGGATGCGGCACAACTCAAGGAGATGATTTCAGAAGTCGCATTCGCTGCCGGTGAGGACGATTCGCGTCCAGTCTTGACGGGCGTTGTCGTCCAGGTGAGTACGGGCAAGTTGACATTTGCTGCCGCTGACTCGTTCCGACTTGCCATGCGCTCTTCGGCACTGACCAACGATAGTACGCTTCGCAACGACATCATTGTTCCCGCGAAGACGCTGACCGAGTTGGGGCGCATTCTGCCGTCCGAAGGCTCCGTCGCAATGATTGTGACGCCTAATCGAAGTCAGGTGCTGTTCCACACCGAGAATGTAGACCTGCTCTCACGCTTGATTGAGGGAACATTTCCGAACTTCCGCCAGATTGTGCCGAAAGACCATACCACACGAGCGGTTGTCGAGACCAAAGAGTTCGCGGCTGCCGTCAAATCGGTTGCGCCCTTTGCACGTGATAGCTCCAACATCACCCGTATCAAAATCAACGGTGGTAGCAATGATGGTATGGAAGCTGGCACATTGACGATTGAGGCAACTGCTGAGGATGTCGGTAGCAACGCCAGCACGATCAACGCCGCCGTCGATGGGCCGGAGCAGCAGATTATCTTCAACGTGAAGTACCTTGCCGAAGTGCTTGCCGTGCTGGATACGCCAGAGGTTGCGCTCGAAGTCACGTCGGCAGCGCGTCCTGGCGTTATCAAACCCATTAGTTCTGCGGACTACACGTATGTCATCATGCCGATGAGTACGAGATAGTCGTACACACGGAAAGCAGAAATACACAAAGATACACACGAGGTATATCCCACACGGGCGACCACAAGGGGACGCCCCTACCATATACGAACATGCG
>DAIQNC010000557.1:0-3187 GCA_036788655.1 Ktedonobacteraceae bacterium | reverse complement strand
CTTCACCCGCGATACGTGTAGGCAAATGTGAGGCATCGAAGCGGCTAATCGTACTCACCCCTGAGCGACCCGCGACACTGGCATCCCAGAATGCCTGCTTGCCTATCCCATTCGGTGCAACCACACCCAACCCCGTGATAACCACCCGTCTTTTCATACAGTTCTCTCCTTTATAATGAGCTTTCTCTGTAGTGGCGTGATTCATCACGCCACTACATGTATCCAGGTTATTTCGTCAAGGTTCATTATCACGGCTGACAGCGTTTGCGTCTGGCACACACCCGTGATAAATCACGGCACTACATGGTTGCGCAGTTTCGCGTAAGCGAGGCGCAATCCTTCAAGCGGTAAATACTGGTTGACATAATGTATCTCTGGTATAATCGGAGCCATCAGTTGTGCCAGACCGCCGTGTGCGATAATCTTTACCTCTTCGACATTGCGTACATCCGGTATCTCCTGGCGTAAACGCGCAATTAGCCCCTGCACCAACCCGACATGTCCGTATATGATGCCTGATTGCATGTTCTCAATGGTGTTCTTGCCAAGTGCGGATACAGGCGGCGTCAAGTCCACACGATAGAGACGCGAGGCGGCACTACTCAACGCCTCAGCCGAAATGACCAGACCGGGCGCGATTGCTCCACCGAGAAAATCTCCTTCACGTGACACGACATCAAAGGTGGTCGCCGTGCTGAATGCAATCACGATAGCAGGACCACCATACAGCTTGTGAGCTGCCAGTGTCGTCATGATGCGGTCTGCGCCAAGCTCCCACGGGTTATCAATGAGCAGCTTCACGCCCACATCCAGCATATAGCCTACGACAAACGCCTCTTTTTCACAATAGCGCAGGGCGAGGTCTTGAAATACAGGAGTGAGCGGCGGCACAACGCTGGAAATGATGATATCACCGATATCAGAGAATTGATGACCTGCGTGATGCATGAGACCAAGTAGTTCCATCGCATACTCGTCTGTCGTGCGCTGACGTGCCGTCGAGACGACCCAGTGCCGCTTCATTGCTGTACCATCGTAGAGACCGAACTTGATATTGGTGTTGCTAATGTCGATTGCAAGCAACATGCTATTCTCTGCCATGTGTCGACCTCTGCTGTGGTATGCGTCTTGCTGCTGAATCGACATATTGCCTCAATAGCTCGGCAATGGTAAAGGCGTCTCCAAAGACATTATCGGTCAGTAGCACAACCTCTTTGCCAGTGCGTGTGTCGATAAAGGCTAGCGTGACCGGAGTACGCATCCGCGAACGTCGATACTGGTAGCCACGCCCGACTGCGCCACGTCCGACGACAAAGCCTACGATATGCTCGCGTGAACCAGGAACCTCTCGTATCGCTGGCTCATCCGAAACCGTCCTATCCGGGGGCGGTGTACCACGCGCTGTCACGTTCTGCACATCGAGCAGTGGCACATGCGTGACCTTCTTTCCCTCTTGCTTCACGACATCATCGGGTGTCAGCACAATGAGATGCTCATTTGCCTCGCGTAAGCGTCGGATATCTGAGATGAGTACAACAAGGCTTCCCAGAGCGACGAATAATGACACCACCAGAACAAGTACCGTGAAGGCAGCGAGTCCTGGGCCATGGGTAAAGTTTTCGGGAATCGTCTCAGAGGCTACAAATGCGAATATGACAGCCCCCATAATCACGCCAACCACCCACCAGACCATCGCAGTAAGCAGCTTTTGACGCAGCAACGGCAGAACAACCCACCCCTGCGGCAAGTCTCCATTGACATGCGTCTTTGCCGTCGTCAATATTTCTTCCGCTTGCATAGCAGAAACCTTTCACGAATCGGAACATGAGTACATCACGGTGTTGTCCTCATTATATCAAGAGTAGAGACCATTCACAACATATCCTGAGTACCACGATACCGCGAACCGAAATGTCATCACCCACCTGATGTCCTATGAAGATATATAAGCCGACACAAATACGGTATAATGAAGCGAGACCATAAAATGTGCCGAGCAACGATAGGTAGATGGAGCAGTATGAATTCAGTACGCACACAACTACAAGGAATGCAGACAGTTACAACACAGCAGATAGCAGAACAGGCCGCTCAACTCCTCTTACGGCAGTTCCGTGAAAGACACGTGTGGTGGCAAGATGACTATGTGCCACTTGATGAACTTGTTTCCTGGCTTGGCCTCAATGTCGAGCTGTTCAATGCTGATACACGCGAACAGGGAACGTATGGTTATGTTGATCCCGACGACGAGGAACATCTCATATGGCTGCGTTACAACCTTGCACCATCTATTCGCCGCTTTACACTCGCTCATGAACTGGGGCATGTCGTGCTGCATTGTCGTATGACTGCTCAATTGGAAACATTGCTCTCTGATATGCGCTCGTTGCTTGCAAGAACACGAGATACGGAGACACTGCCATTCTCAGATGAGGATGCCTGTCAAGAAGATGATGTCGCGGACGCTTCAACAGAAAACGAGGAACGTCTCCAAGATCGACTGGGCATCGGTCAAAGTTATGATCCACGTAGTCTACGTGAACAGGCCGCTAACATGTTCGCATCCGAACTGCTCATGCCGCTCGAACGTGTCCGCGCCCTCTATAGTGACGCACACATCAATCCCACAACGCTTCATGATCATTTCGGTGTCTCGCCCACTGCACTGCTCAATCGGCTTGCCAATCTTCTGCAACAAACTCCTGCCGAGCCACCCACAATCGTACCAGATACTCCTACAACGAAAGCGGCACGTAAGCCATACGACGAGTTTCAACAGGCCGCTATCGAGGCTCCAACGCCAGCACTCATCGTCGCAGGGCCTGGAAGCGGCAAAACGAGCACACTCATCGGGCGTGTCGAGTACCTTGTTCAGAAGCTTGCCATACCACCGCAACATATTCTCGCGCTGACCTTCTCTCGTAAAGCGGCACAGGAGATGCAAGAGCGATTGCAAGCAATGCTCTTGAATGACAGTGATGAACCACGTCCCAATTTGCTGCCAAAGGTGTGTACGTTTCACGCCTTCTGTGCAGACTTGCTTCGTCAATATGGAGAGCTTGTCGGATTGCGTGATGATTTTGCTCTATTAGATGAGGCAGAAAGCTACACATTACTGCAACAACAGTCCGACGCGCTCAAACTACAGCATTACCAGCGTCTTCAATCGCCCACCGCCTATTTTCCT
>DAIQNC010000556.1:0-3188 GCA_036788655.1 Ktedonobacteraceae bacterium | reverse complement strand
GATGTTGCTCCTTCGCCTTTGCTAGCACCTCTTTCGCTTCCTCAGCCTGTTTTTTCACACGTGTATTCCAATCACCTTGTTCGAGTCCGAGGAGGCGTTCAATGGCGTTGTTAGTGATAATCGTGTGTACAGGGCAACTTCCCATATTTGTAAGAACAACAATACCAAGCTTGTCGTCTGGCAGAAACGTTGTCAATGCACTGAAACCGTCAATGCCACCACTATGTTGCACAACAGTATTTCCCTTATATGCATAGACCATCCAGCCTAATGCGTAGTTCACATAAGAGAGTTCAGTGTATCGCTTCGGGTCTGGTATAACCATATAAGGTGTATGTATTTGAGCTAATTGAGCCTCTGAAACGATTTGCGTATTCCCATGTTTCCCTTTGTTCATCTGCAACAACAGCCATGCACACATCTCCTCAACGCTCGAGTTAATCGCACCCGCAGGCGCAACGGCATCGAACGCCTCATAGTAATGCGTTTCCTGTACCTCGTCCTTGACTTCTTTATAAGGAAGTGCGTTGTCATCGGTTTGGCGCATTCCTGCGATGGTATAGGTACTTGTCGTCATGCCAAGTGGTGTCAGGATGCGTTGCTGTACGAACTCTTCCCAGCTTGTTCCTGCGATTTCGCCGACGAGATAGCCCGCAGTCATATACATAAGATTCTGATATTGCCAGAATGTACGAAAGTCTTTTGTGGGTTCCAGATATTGTAGGCTATCGAACATCTCTTTGCGACTGCGCGAAGAGTTATACCATGCGAGATCATGCCGGGGAAGGCCGGAACGATGTGTCAAAAGGTCGCGTGAGGTCATACGCTCCGTTGCAACGGTATCATGCATTTTGAAGGAAGGCAGGTAATTCCTGACGGGAGTATCCCAATCCAGTTTGCCCTCATCGACAAGAATGCCCATAGCCGTTGCTGTAAATGCCTTCGTACATGAGCCGATGGCAAAGAGCGTTTTGGGGGTAACATCGAGGTCTTGCGCTATGTTGCGCTTGCCAAATCCTTGAGAAAATAGAATATTACCATCTTTCACAATGGCGATTGCCAGACCCGGAAGTTTCCATTCCTGCATGGTCGTGCGTACAAAATCGTCGAAACTCTGTAGCTGTGGGATATTTGCCTGTTGTGCCGTTCCTTGCTCTGATGTTTGCATCACATATTCTTCCTTATCTTTAATTGCTACATCCCTTCACTTCTTACGTTTGAGGTTATATCAGGTTGTAGCAACCGGGGAAGAGAATATGCTTTATTCAAAAACAATCGTTTTGTTCTCGTATACCAGCACCCTGTCTTCGATATGTAGGCGTACCGCCTCGGCTAATACACGACGCTCGACATCGCGTCCCTTACGTACCAAATCTTCAATTGTGTCGCGGTGATTGCAGTGAATGACATCCTGTGCGACAATCGGTCCCTCATCTAGCTTATTCGTGACATAATGCGAGGTTGCGCCTATCAACTTCACACCACGTGCAAATGCCTGCGCGTAAGGATTGGCTCCGACGAAAGCAGGTAGGAAACTATGATGTATGTTGATAATACGTTGTGGAAATGCCTCGACGAAGAATTGCTCCAGAATCTGCATATACCGTGCGAGGACAAGAAAATCAACGTTATCCCCGATGATATCAAGTACCCGTTGCTCATCTTCAACTCGTCGCTCACGTCGAATGGGGATGTAGTAATAGGGAACATCATACATCTTCGCCAGTGATTCCAGGTCAGGATGATTGCTAATAATGAAGGGAATATCTACCGCAAGTTCGCCGCTTTTCCATCGCCAGAGCAGGTCGGTCAGGCAGTGGTCGAGGCGCGACACCAGGATACCCATGCGTTTATGTTGTTGCGAATAGGTGACGTGCCATGTCATATGAAAACGGTCGGCAATAGGCTGAAACTGATGGCGCAACTCTGATTGCGAGAGTTCAAAGCCTTGCTCGGCAAAACTGATACGCATAAAGAAAATATCGTCAGGAGTTGAATGCTGGTCGGATTGAACAATATTCCCGTTATGTTTATAAATAAAGCTAGAGATAGCCGCGACAATACCTGGCTGGTCAGGGCAAGTGACGCGAATAGTGATAATGTGTTGTGGTCTTTGCATTACTACAAAAATATCCTTCTGTATTTCTTATAGCCGTAAAAGCTGAAATAGTATCTACTCAGGAAGCAATAGTAGGCATATAGAAGGTAGTTGTCAAGGACTTGCATAAAGATGGTTATATTCTCAGGGCGATGTAAGCCCTGTAGTCTGGCGATTCATCGCAGACGGATTCCCATTACATAATGACATGGGCAATAATGGGAAACCCATCCTCGATGAATCGCCAGACTACAGATAGCAAGAATAGCATAAGCTATGCCATAATGTATAGGACTGCACTGAGACGATTGCATGAAGTGTATCAAAGGAGACCACGATGGCGACGCGAACGAATTATGTCACCTGTCCGCTCTGTGAGGCGACCTGTGGTTTGGAGGTAGTGACGCAGGGACACGAGATTCTTTCCATCAAGGGTGATGAGCAGGATGTATTCAGTCGAGGCTATCTTTGTCCGAAGGGATATAGTTTGAAGGAGCTTGAAAGCGACCCTGACCGTATTCGCGATCCAATGATTCGACATGGTGAGATATGGCAGAAGGTAAGCTGGGATGATGCGCTCGCGGAAATCGAGCGCGGATTGATGCCAATTATACAACGCTATGGGCGTGATGCGCTTGCTATCTATGCTGGCAATCCAAACGCACACAATCTTGCTGGCGCACTCTATTTTCCTGTGTTGGCACGTGTTGCTGGTACGCATAATCTCTACTCAGCCTCGACTGTAGACCAGATGCCTAAACAGGTATCGTCTGCACTGCTCTTCGGAACTGCACTCAGTGTTCCCGTACCCGATATCGAGCGTACAGAATATCTATTGCTTCTGGGAGCAAATCCTCTTGTCTCCAATGGGAGCCTCTTTACCGCCCCAGATATGCGCGGACGATTGCGACGACTGCAACAACGCGGTGGCAAAATCGTGGTGATTGACCCCTATCGTACACGTACCGCGCAAGAGGCAAGCGAGCATCATTTTATTCGCCCCGGAACCGATGCTCATTTTCTCTTTGCGCTCGTACAAACGCTTTTTGCAGAGCAACTTGTGCATCCAGGAAAGCTCACAGAATATATT
>DAIQNC010000555.1:0-3192 GCA_036788655.1 Ktedonobacteraceae bacterium | reverse complement strand
CATTCCCAACTCGACATACACATTCGTTCTCATGTAGCTACTGGGCAGATGCTGATATAGTGCCACCTCTTGTGTAGCAGAACTCGTGGATAGAGACTGATAGGAATAATCGAGGCGACCAAGTAGATTCATGATGCCTGCACCCGCAAACGGTAGCACGATTTTGAGGCGTGGATAACGGTCGAAGAGTCCCGAAAAGATCATGCGCGTCGTCGTTGTCATCACATCAAAAGGTCGATACACCATCTCCTGTAACGGATAGATGTCATTGAGAGGAAGCCATGTCGGGGTAATCGGCGGATGAAGGAAAACAGCCACATCTCGTGCCTGGACATACTCCCAAAATGGATTGAGCATTGGATCATCTAACCAGCGACCAGCATAGCTTGAAGTCAGCGTCAGCCCTTTGGCTCCCAGGAGCGTCAGACTGCGATTCATCTCTTCGGCAAATCCCGGTTCAAAGGGATGCACCGTTGCCAGAAAATCCAGCTTGTCAGGATGTGTGGAGACCACCGTTGCAAGATCATCATTGACGATCTGTGCAATATTCCCTGCAACGCTTCCGGCACGAGGCTTGAGATCTGCAAGTGGAAAGGGATTGCTGAGAACGCCCCTGCTAATTCCTACTCGATCTTGTTCTTGCACCTGCACATCAATATCGGTGGATTCAGACGGTAGCGTGTATGCTGTCTCTTTTTGAACAGGAAGATGCTCAACGAACACTTCACGAGGAATAGACGCAAGGTTCGTCAGAAGGCGTGGATGTGCAATATGACGATGTATGTCGACGATAGGACTAGAAACAGTGGATAATTGCATCGCATTTTCTCCTTTCGGTAAACGTAGCAAATGTCATACGTCAGTTTCCCTTATGCCGCCAGCAGAACGCTTGCTCGCTTTGATGCAGCTTGATCTGCAAGACATTTATCAAAGCGAGCAAGCGGAGGACACGTTAGGGGTATTCTTCTCCTATCTGGTCATGGGCGTCTACGATTCCGCCATTAATGAGCGTATTCGGCAGGCATTTGAGCGTTCCCGGCAAGCCTTTCTGCCTGGCGTCCAGGCATTGATCGAAAGCGAGCCTGGACGCTTTCATGGTGTGACAGCCGAAGGCTTTGTGACGGTTATTCTTGGCATCGCACAAGGTTGTGCAATACAATCTCTGCTAAACAAGCAACGTATCGATGTAGAGCAAATCCTGGTGGTGATGCGTGCTCTTTTGATTGCTCACTGAATTCTCTATCCTTTTCTCGCCAATGGATGAACTGTATAACAACGTGCGTTTCATACAATGATAGAGGTTGATTGCTATGCAATATGTAGCACAATACGTCCGCGTCCATGACCCTGTTGACCTAATTCATGAGCTTGGCTGACTTGAGCGAGGGGAAAGACGTTCTTCATCACGACCTTGCTTGCGCTCCGAAAAACGTATCCCACGGCATATTCAGTAGCTCATCTTTGGCAACAACTGCGTGTAGATGGCGCAAGAGAGGGAAGTCTTCGGGCTTGATAATGCCACGCTCGGTGAGCTTGGGAAGGGCATCTCCGATGACTACTATCGCCGCAGCACCTTCCAACGTCACTCCTGGCATGTGCTTGCGTACCTCTGAGAAGCGCAAACCTCTACCTACCAGCCGTCCCGCACGTACATTGCGCCCTCCCTGACTCGTCACATACATATCGCCCACACCTGCCAATCCAAAGGGCGTCTCGGCTCGACCACCCAGTACGCGCATCATTTGCCTCAGTTCCACCGCTCCTTGACCGAAGAGGGCTGCTGCATAGTTATAGTTACGGTCTTTGCTCTCTGACTCACCCTCTCGATCCAGTATGCCCTCTGCGAAACCAACACCCAGTGCGTAGCAGTTTTTCAGTGCTGCACACCCCTCTACGCCGATAACGTCGGTCGAGGTCCAGACGTGGTAGTAATCAGTACGGAAAAGTGCCGCCAGTTTCTTCAAGGCATCTGCATCTTCACCCGTGAAGACCACACAGGTGTCATGCCGCCGGGCTGCCACCTCACCCGCGATGGACGGGCCGGCTACGGCAGACCAGGAGACCTGCTTCCGTAGGTCCGGCGATACCTCCGCTGCCAGCACTTCAGGCAGGATATGCAAGTCGCCGTTCTCGGCGGCCTCCATCCCCTTTGCGATGGAAAGAACCATCATGCCTGGCTTCAAAAGCGATGCTAACTGCTTACCTGCCCAATGCACTCCAAAGGAATTGACCCCGCTCAGAGCAACCTCAGCACCCTCGAAAGCCGCTTTAGCCTCCTCTATTTGATAGGCACGGACTGTTTCGGGAACCTTGCGTCCGAGGCCGGGATGGACGCCCGTTTTCTGTATGCTGTCGATGATATCACGGTCGAGGTGCGTTCCTACTAGCCGTACCTCATGCCCGTTGTCAGCCAGTGGGAAGCTAAGTGCCGTTCCCATAATGCCCGATCCCAGAATGCTTATCGTCGCCATGATTTTCCCTTCCCAGAAATCAGCCAAACGTTTATTGTCGATTAACCTTCACATGTCTATGAAGGATGGCAAGCTCTCTCATTTTCCTCTCCTTCACCTAACCCTCTCGTATCCGTACACTGTAGGCATCTCGTTCATTCTGAACGTAATGCTGTCAATCCTTCTATGTTGCAACATGTTGAACTATATCATGCATCACGTCTCGCATCTGTAAATAGGCAGCTCTATATTTCTCCACATAGAACTGATATGCTTCGTGTCTTTGCTGATCTGGTTCAATACGATGACTGCTATGAACCATCGCGTGGGCAGCTTCCTGGATATTTGGATAGACTCCTGCACCAACAGCGGCGATTATCGCTGAACCAAGTACCGCTGCCTGTGGTACGTTGGTAAAGGTAATAGGAAGATTACTTACATCTGCATGAATATGCATCCAGAGTTGGCTTTTCAAAGGGCCACCGCAGGCAATGATCTCTTGAGGTTGGAAACCATAGTCACGCAGTGTACGAAAAATGAGTTCTGTTCCATAGCATATTCCTTCTATGATCGCTCGATAGACATGAATTGCGTCGTGTTTGAGTGTTAGTCCCAAAATCATTCCACGTGCTTCGGGATCGGTATAAGGACTCCGATTGCCTTGCCAGTGATCTATCACTAGTAACCCGTCAGAACCTGGGGGTATGCCTTCCGCACGCTTATTGAGCAGGTCGTACAACTC
>DAIQNC010000554.1:323-3196 GCA_036788655.1 Ktedonobacteraceae bacterium | reverse complement strand
GTCGCAACATATCCCACGTGCGGACGTGATAAATCTGTCCCTACCTCGGTATCCAGGTTATTTCTTCAATGTTCATCATCACACCCTGGCCCACACATTCCCACCCTGGTTGCCACACCACGAATGTTCATTGTCATTTGTCAACCTTCATTATGACACCCTGCAAATTCGCATGTGTCCGGGTTATTAGTTTTACTTAGGGAATGCGAGGCGACGATATTTTTCTCTTGACTCCAACCATGCTTCGTCGGAGAGGCCGAGTTTCTCGCGCAGGGCATCGGGTGTGACGCCGGAGCGTAGTTGCTGGACGGCGAAGGTATCGCGCAGCAATTGCAGGGTCACGCGCTTTTTGATGTCTGCCGCCTTCACCGCCTTCGCCAGAATGTAGTTCAGATTGCGGTCTGTGCAGGCAAAGACCTCGTTCGTGGGATGATACTTTTGTTGATAGTCTTTGAAGATACCTGTGAAGGCTGCTGGAAGCGCAAGGCGACGCTCGCGGTGCTGTTTGCCTGTCGAGGCAGGGAAGTGGATACTGATGAGCGGTACTTGCTCATCCGAGAGGTCAATCTGGTTGACCTTGAGACCCATTACCTCTTCCTTTTTCAGGCCTGCATTCAATACAAGATAGACGAGGCAGTAGCAGCGCGGGTCTTCCGAAGCAGCTTCGAGGAGGCGTTGTACTTCGTCGTCAAAAAGCAGTTGTGGCAGTGGTGGCAGAGGTCGTTCCAGTGTCAGGCTCGCGGAAGGGTCTTCTCGAATGACGCCCTCACGTGAGAGCCATGAGAAGAAATTTTTCAGGAAGGTGACGCGCCGTGCCATCGTTTTAGGGGCAGGAGCCTGTCCCTTGTTGCCAAACTTGAGCTTCATGAGCCAGTCGGTTAACTGCTCCTTTGTCACGCGACCAACAGGCGTATCTGAGCCTGTGTATTCGCTGAACATACGGAGGTCTGAAAGGAAGCAGGTCACGGTATAGTTCGACTTGCCACGTAACATCAACTCTTGCTGATAGGGGATGGCACAGGCGGCAAGGCTCGACTGATCGGTCAAAGGATTGGTGCGGATGACAGGCGGATAGGGCGTTTCACGTGGATCAGGCGTCTCTGGTGGTTCCGCGACAACGGTGGATGCACCAAAGAGATTATCCTGTAGGACTGTATTCCCTTTACTATCCTCTGTCGCTGTCGAAGCGTCTACAGAGGATCGTTGATGCTTCTCCTGCTGATTATGTTGCTGTCCATCTGACATAGGGACACGCTCCTTTCTTCGCGCTACACAGTTTTTTTCATTATAGCAGGTTTTGACAATCGGTCAATTCGTAGACCCCGATTTATCGATGGGTTCAAGAAAACCGACCCATCGATAAATCGGGGTCTACGAATTGACCGATTGCCATTTGTGCATGACAGAAGTAACGGTGAGTTACGTTCATATAAAATATTCGTTGGTCTCTGTAGGTTGATTTTGATGATGGTGGATGTGCATATAGAAGCATATATACATGTTAAGGATTTTTCAATGAAACGCTTCGAGTCGCTTATTTCATCTATTACATTTCCTATGATTGCAATATTTTTGCTTGCCCTCTGTGTGCGCGTCCTCTATAATTTCATCGCGGCGGCTGGCTATTATCCACTTCACGACTCGTTGACCTATCAGACTATCGCGTTGAATATCCTGCATGAGCATTGCTATTGTTTGCAGCCGCATCTCTCGACGGTTGATCGCGCTCCACTCTGGCCTCTCATCATCGCTATCGTCTATCGTATCCTCGGACAACATGATTTGTATGTACGGTTGCTACTGTGCGGCGTGGGTTCAGGTACGTGTGTATTGCTCTATCTCTTCGGCAAAGACTTATTCGGGGAGCGAACTGGCATACTCGCAGGTATCATCGGTGCAATCTATCCATTTTTGTATGTATATGATGGCTTGCTCTATTCGGAGTCGCTGTATATTTTTCTGCTCCTTGCGCTTTGTTACACGCTCTATCATCTACAGCGTAGGCCGCGCACGAGCCTGATGGTGCTTTCGGGAGTGCTGATTGCGCTGCTGACGTATACGCGTCCCAATGGTATCGGTCTGCTGTTCATGTTCATAGCATGGCTATTTCTGCTACGATGGCTCAAGATGATGGGGTGGCGTGATGTCATCAAGGGAGCCATTGTCGTTGCGCTCGTTTCGCTTGTCTTTCTCGCGCCGTGGACGTTTCGCAATTTCAAGGATACGCATACTCTGTTGACCGTTGCAACGGGCGATGGCAAGGTGTTGTTAGGGGCATACAATTATGAGACCGCCGATCCTGTGTATCAGAACGGCTACTATCAAGGGACATGGATTATTCCTACCGAGGTGACGCCATGGGTTTCAGCACAGTTTCCACAGAGTTGTCCGGCCTCATGTGAGGTGAAACGCGATGATGCCTACAAAACGGCGGCCCTGCAATGGACGAAGACGCATCCACAAACGTTGCCTTTTTTCATCTCGCAACACTTCATCAATATGTGGCAACTGGTTCCGCAAGAGGCCGACCTTGCGACGAATCGCTTTCCCGACCGTGCATCATCGGCTTTCGTGGTGCTGATGATGGAGACGATTACACCTGTGCTTTTCGCGTTGGCCCTGCTTGGCCTTGTTGTGACGGGCAAACGATGGCGCGAACTGCTATTCCTCTACGGCCTCGTACTCATGACTATCGCCGAATGTGTCATCTATTATGGCATTCCACGTTTCCGCGCCCCGATTGAGCCAATTATCATATTGTTGGCGGCAGGTGCGCTCTGGTGGCTTGCGAAACAGATTCAGTTACAGCACAAACGCATTTCCATGTAGTGGCGTGATAAATCACGCCTGTGAGCTACATTGAGAGGAGAGAA
>DAIQNC010000554.1:0-313 GCA_036788655.1 Ktedonobacteraceae bacterium | reverse complement strand
GGGGACGGGGGGGTGTTTTTCATAATCACGCCACTACATGGAAATGCGTTTGCGTATTATTTTTATAGAAAAGACCTGTTAATCGTTATTCGACATCCAGGTCTTCAGGCTCAAAATTCTCGTCCTCATCGTCCAAATCCTCATCGTCGTCCTCATCCAGATACTCGCCATATGGGTCGTAGTTGTCGAAGTACGATTCTTTGCGAACCTGAATTGTCGGGTTCACGGTAGGAAATGGCTTCAAACCTGTGGGTAGCGCAGGGCCATCCATTTGCGGTTCGTATGCAGGTCCTGATTCACGCACCAGAACTTC
>DAIQNC010000553.1:0-3203 GCA_036788655.1 Ktedonobacteraceae bacterium | reverse complement strand
AAGAGATTATATATGTTGCCCGTGATAAAGTGCTTCAAGCTACCGATACACGTCCCATTCCTATTCATATTCAAATAGCCGGAAAGTTACCTCTGGTCTATGTAGATTATGTACAGATTGAGCGCGTAATGTACAACTTGTTCGAGAATGCTGTATGGCATAGCACCTCATCAGCTCCTATTGTGGTGGTGGTGGATGTTATCGCAGAGGACATCCATCTTGCACAAGTACGCGTGAAGGTAATATATCAGGGAGAGCATATTCCAGTACACGAGCAAGCAGCTATTTTTCACTCATTCGACAGACTCAGTGGTAGCGGAAATGGGCTGGCTCTTGCAATAAGTAAAGGAATTATCGAGGCCCACCGGGGAGAAATCTGGATTGAAAGTGTGGTGGATAGTGAGTCTTGTTTTGTCTTTACGATACCAATCTACACGTCTTCTACGACGCAATAACGGGAAGACACGAAAGAACATAGCATCGCAAGCATAAGGGAGGGAACTTTCTTGTGCAGGGGACAATCCGATGGTACAAACGAAAGGGAAGCTCATCCTGGTTGTGGACGATGAGCCACCGATCCAACGCATTCTCAAACGGAACTTACTGGCGAATGGATACGAAGTTATAGTTGCCGACAATGGGAGACAGGCAATAGATATAGCTTTTCGCCATCAACCAGACCTTATTTTGCTCGACCTCTATTTACCAGGAGAGCTAGACGGACTGGACGTATGTAGACAGATACGCAAGGAAATGAAAACGCTGCCAATTATTGTTCTTTCAGCGATTATAGAAGAGCGACAAAAGGTGCGTGCGCTTGACATGGGAGCAGATGACTACCTGACCAAGCCATTCAGTAACGAAGAGCTACAGGCGCGTGTACGTGCCTGCTTGCGGCGAGTGAGTGCAATGGAGGATGTGCGAGAGAACGAGGCTGAAGAGCTTCAAAGCGATGATGGACACATTCAGATGAATATTGAGCGTCGCCAGGTATTTGTGGGTGGACAAGAGGTGCGCCTGACACCGACTGAGTTTGAATTGCTGCGTCTATTGCTGCTGTATGCAGGAAAAGTTTTGACGCATCGTTCTTTACTGCAAGAGATATGGGGGCCGGAATATGGAGAGGAGGCCGACTACCTGCGCGTATACATCCGTCAGTTACGTGTCAAGGTAGAGGTTGTCCCTTCGCATCCTCAATACATTTTGACTGAACCGGGTATAGGATATGTTTTTCGTTCGCCAATGGAAGTAAGCAGAACTTAATAAAATCTTAATACATTTTCTTCACATGTATATAGCATTTTCTATCATTTTAGCGTACACTGTGAACAAGTGTTTTTGCAAACGCAGGATAATTGAATGCAGATAGGCTGCCAGGCAACCTCATGGGGAGATGAGGGGTCGATGAAAACAGTAGAAGACTGCGGAAGTAGAAAAGAAGTGATGTGGAAGTGAGGCATGGTACTATAAAATATAGAGTCAGCCTTCAATGTAGCATGAAAATACCCCTCTCACGTTTTCGTTGTAGATGTTGACGGAGAGCCGGATAAAGGAATCAGAGAAACAATGGAGCAACAAGATCGCATCATGGATGGAGACCTGCAAACGCTCGGTCTCCAATCTATACTCAAAATGCTTGCTCTCAGTGGCAAGACGGGAAGATTACTTATCCATTCGGAGCCAGAAGCACTCTCTGTCAGTTTGAGAGGGGGACGCATTGTATCACTGCGTGAGGAAGGTGTGCCGCAGCCGGATTTGCCGGGGATGCTTGGTTTGCTGGGAAGGCTTAACCCACAGCAGGTGCAGATGGTACGTGACATTGCACAGGGTGATACGCAAATGGCAATGACGCTTCTCTTCGAGCACGGATGGATGACGAAAAGTGATATACAGCACCGCCTGGAGTTTATGGTGACGCAATCACTGAGCCATGCATTACGCTGGGTGAATGGGTACTTTGCCTTCCATCTCATTGTGCCGATGGATAGTCCAATGCATCCGCTAGATGTTGATTCTGTGCTACTCGAAGCTCTACGGCAGGCAGACGAGTGGGAAGAATTTGTGAACGAAGGCAACGTACAACTCAATCGGACGAGTGTAGCTCGCTGGTTGCCAGAGGTGAGCCGCGATGTACAGCGTATGGGATTGAGCCAGGAGGACATTAACGTGTTGTGTCTCTCAAATGGCGAAATTCCACTACAGGCGGTTGCCCAGGTATTAATGCTGCCGGAGGCGCGAATTGCCCGACATATGGCTAGATTGCTCGAACTGAATTTAATTGAAGTCGTAGATACGGCATTAGAAACTGAGTTACAGGGCAACCTCTCAAATATTATTATCAAGTGTCAGCATGGCCTGGCATCTCAGCAACATCATACGACCGCAGAGCAACATCTTCTGGGTCTCATCTCTACGCTTGTCAATTGTATCAACGGAATTTTGATGCATCATGGACGTTATGCACGTGTGTTTCGTGGACGCGGACAGGTTCCTTCTGCTGAGGTGGTACGCTATTTAGAGCGGCGGTTCGCTCCCCATTTGTATAAATTAGCAACGACAAAACAAAGTTATCCTATTTTAGAAACAGTGACATTTGTCGATGGGCAGATCGATTGTACTGAAATTTTTACTCTAAACAAGGTAGTACGCGGAGAGCAACTTGAGGAGTTTTACTGGGAGGCAGTGCAAGGCTTTTCTGCGTTTTTGCGTATGTTATTTGATCAGGCGTTAAAAGATGAAGTCGGTAATTCCCATACCGGACGCCAGTTAAGTACAGCCTGGAAGATGTTTCTTACTGAAATCGACCAGGAAATCCAACGCTATCAAGTGTACCGGGCCTTCCGTAATACACAATCAGCGCGTGGGCGCGATATATCGATGCAATCGCAGTCTCCCCCGATGGGACTACTTCCAAATCAACAACTACCCTCACATGGCGATGCCACAGTAACCCGACAAGAAGCGAAAGCACCCCGGTCGTATGATACACAAAGGAGGTCAATGTAATGATGGAGCCAACGGTACTCGTCGTGGACGATAGTCCTACTGTGCGTAAAATCGTGCAAATGACATTGCAACGTGAACATATTCGAGTCATCACTGCCGCCGATGGGTTGAGCGCACTTTCCGCTGTGGCTGATGAAATGCCCGCTCTTATCTTACTTGATATACAACTTCCGCGCATGAATGGGTACCATATTTGC
>DAIQNC010000552.1:0-3208 GCA_036788655.1 Ktedonobacteraceae bacterium | reverse complement strand
ATGATCGTCAGGCCAAGTTGCTGATTGAGGCAGCGCATCAGGGCTAACACTTCGCCTGCGGTTACGGAGTCGAGTTCGCCCGTTGGCTCGTCGGCGAGTAACACTTTCGGCTCGTTAGCAAGTGCGACGGCGATGGCGGCGCGTTGCTGTTCACCACCGGAGAGCTGAAAAGGCCGTTTATGCCCCATTTCCCCTAAGCCGACCACATTGAGCAGTTCTTTCGCCCGTTGTGTACGCTTTGTGGCTCCAACGCCACTGAGCATCTGAGGCAACTCGACGTTGGCCTGTGCGCTTAATTCGGGAAGCAGGTTACGTCCGCTTTGCTGCCAGACTTGACCCACGATGAAGCGGCGATAGTTGATGCGTTGTGCTTGCCCCAGTCGTGTCAGGTCGTTGCCATCGACGATGCATTGACCCGCACTTGGCACATCCAGGCCGCTCAGAATGTTGAGTAGCGTACTTTTGCCCGAACCGGATGCGCCCACGATAGAAAT
The DNA here is from genome assembly GCA_036788655.1 of Ktedonobacteraceae bacterium. Classification (GTDB taxonomy): domain Bacteria; phylum Chloroflexota; class Ktedonobacteria; order Ktedonobacterales; family Ktedonobacteraceae; genus JBBQVS01. The sequence continues at coordinate 2,714 of DAIQNC010000552.1, read as the reverse complement.
CATCTCACCCTGATTCACTTCCAGGTCCAAACCCTGCAACGCCACCACCTCAAGGTCTGCAACCTTATAGATTTTTACCAGATTATCGCAGATAACGAGTGGTCCCGACATACATTCTCCTTTATTCAAATAATAACACAGCTATCTATGGGGCCAATCGATAAATCGTGGCCCTACGAATGATTGTTAATCCTCATTCAGACGTAGTGTCTGGCTCATGGATGGACTCGAAACGATCCGAACCATCATGCCGAGTGTAACGATGAAAACGATGATAAGCAAAGCTAACGTGATGATAAGCGAAATGGGTACGACAGTATGAACGGCTAACGGAATTGGCGAACTGATGCCGTAGTACACGAGCGTGGGAATGACGGTTGCTACCAGCAGAATGCCGAAGGCGATACCGAGTAAAATGCCGAGCAGGTAGATAAGCCCTTGTTCCCATGTCAAGACGCTTGCAACCTGACGTGGTGAGGTTCCTAATGCTCGCAGGATGACGAAGTTGGTGAGGCGAGTACGCGCACTGAGCCACGATGCTAGTAAGTCACCAAGCAAAGCGAGCAGAAGTGTCGAGGCAGTTCCAATGCTGAGAATGCCGACCAGTGTTAGCACAAGCGGGTCGGTATTGAGCGTGTCGATGATGGCGTGTCTATCTTGAACAGCGAAAAGCGAACTGGCGGCAGCTGTCAATGCTCCTCTCACCTGTTGTATTGAAGCTGCATCGCTTTTTGAGCGTATCCACACATAATTCAGCGTGACACTGCCTTTTCCCTGTCCACTCTGAGCCAACTCTTGCTGATAAATAGTATTGTAGGTCTGATACGACATGAGTAGGCCACCAATTTGATTGTAGTAGCCATTGTTTGTAAGCGGAGGATTGATGTTCGTTGTCGGGATATTGTTGATGATGCCGACGACGTAACAATGCAGGTCTGTTACCAGTAACGAGGCGATATTGGCGTCCTGTTTGATTGTAATGGTCGAGCCGATATGTAGGGATGCGATACGTGCCGAGTTGGCATCGACAATGACAGGAACAAGACCGTGCGCTAGACCATAGCTACTCGCTTTATTGAGCGTGTTCATGAGCGTATTGACGGACTGGAATGATGCCTGACCGGGCCAGATAGCGGTATTGCCATAGGTGCTGGTATCGACGCCGCGAATATCGAATGTGAGCGGAACAGAGCCACTTCCCACCGAACCTGTGTTGATGTAACCAATGCTGGCGGAGAGAACACCGGGAAGCGCATCGAACTGTTGTGTCATTCCTGAAAGCGATTGAGCATTGGTCGTCTGGGGAAGTGTCGCGCCAAAGTCGGAGCCGACGCGATAGGATGCGATATCGTTGACGCGCTGTGTCTGTGTCGCGGTTAGCACAAGGCTAAAAATGGCGAAGGTGATGGCGAGAGCAAGCAGCGTGGTCATGCGAACGGCCTGTCGTGGCGAACGTGCCATCTGTGCCAGTGCCAGCATTGAAGCCGCACTGCGTCCTCGTGTAGCAATATGTGCTGCCAGGCGTACAAGGTACGGAAAGAGACGCAGAAATATCAGCAGGAACAGCAGGATGAGAAAGTACGGCGAAATCAGATTGAAGAGTGCGGAGACGATAGCCTTTGTCGTATCGCTCAACACATTACCAATAGTCGAGAGATAGAGGGCAACGAGATAGCCAGCAAGCGCAACCGCCCCCAGGATGATGTCCAGATGTAAGCGTTGCCAGAGTGGGCGGCGGTTGTTCCGTGCCGCTTCACGCCGCGTCGAAAGTACATCCATCCGCGAGGCTCGTACTAGCGAAAAGACCATTGTAAGCAGGATAACCAGTACAACGGCAATTGCGTAGATGATTGCACTGAGTAGTGCCTGTAGCGGATGTGTTGTGACGACGTTGAGGGCATCCTGTACCGTCGATGGCAAAATGTTTTTCGATACAAGCAGGACGACCAGCAGTGCAAGCGGTAGCCCTATAAGCAGTGCGAACAGGCCGAGGACAACGCTCTGTGTCATCAACGCGCCGAATATTTGACCGCGACTGGCCCCACGACTCCGTATAATGGCGATGGCATCTGACTGTCTATCCACCAGTAAATCAGTCATCAAACTGACGAAGAAGAGTAACAGGGCGACAATCTGTATTGAGATAATGAATGCTGGAATGCGTACCACTAGAATACGTTGCTGAAATTGACTCAGAATGCTTCCAGTGTTTCCAGAATTCGATGCATCCGTTAATTGTTGCGGGAACAGAGGACTAAACAGTTGTAGCGAGAAAATGTAGGGATAGGGTGGAACGGTGTCGGGTGAATAGGAGACATCAAACGACTCTTGCGCACCATATTGTGCATCTATAGTTTGCTTGAGCGTTGTTGTGCGCTTGATGGCATCATTGAGCGTAGAGATAGAGAAACGCGCAGGGTCTACGTGGTAGTACCAGGAAATAAAGTTGCCGAAGATAGTAAACGTTGCGTTCACCTGATATTGTTTTGCGATATCATCATAGGTTTGCAGAAGACCGTCTGCGTTGGTGAGCATAGAGTAGACAACGACTTTCCCACCGTTGCTGAATGCGGTTTGCGAGGTAAAATCGAGGCTGTGCCAGTAGGCGATATTCGTACTGGCAACGTGAAAAATACCTACAATATGTGCCAGCACGGGAACCGCGATAAGAAAGCGTGTGAATGTCGTCTGGTCATCGACAGAGGGAAGCTTTT
>DAIQNC010000551.1:0-3208 GCA_036788655.1 Ktedonobacteraceae bacterium | reverse complement strand
ATCGTGACGTATCCCTCTTCATCGCGCCACCCGATATCTCCTGTGTAGAGCCAGCCATCGCGTAAAGTGGTTGCGGTAGATTCTGGAGCTTTCCAGTAGCCCTGCATGACCTGCGGCCCCTGTACGATAAGTTCGCCCTCTTCACCTGCACCAAGTTCGATATTGCCCGTCTCAATATCGACAATTTTCTGCTTTGTGTCGTGAATAGGCAGACCAATCGTCTCGACCTTGATGAGTTGAGGATTGTAGACAGGATTGGAGTGCGTACCCGGCGATGCTTCGGTGAGACCATACGAGGTCATGACGGTGATATGGGTGCGTTCCTCGAAACGATGTGCCAGGGCGGGTGGAACTGGTGCTGCCCCACACTGAGCAAAGCGTACTGTATGCACATCATACTTATCCAACTGAGGCCAGTTAAGCAAGGCCGATAACACTTGTGGAACCGTGTATAACAACGTTATGCCATGCTCTTGAATATTTCTCAAACATTCACCCGGCTCAAAACGTTCCATGAGAACCATAGTCGCGCCCGTCGATGCCGCCAGTCCCATGAGCATGATACCGTAGATGTGATACAGAGGGAGAAATATCAACATGCGATCCTGAAAGGTAATGCGTGCCGTTGCAATGGATTGATATGCATTACACACAAGGTTTTTGTGACTGAGCATGACGCCTTTAGGCAAACCTGTCGTACCGCTACTGTAGGGGAGTGCTACCATATCGTCCCATGTAGGTGCTTCACATATGGGAAGCGTTGATGGGTAGGACTGTACAAGTTGATTGAATGAAAAATAGTCGTTTTCAGCCGCCTGAGAGCCAACCACGATGACATATCGTAGTTCAGGTGTTTCGTTACGTGTCGCCTTTACCAGTGGTAAAAGATTATCTTGCACGATAACGGCAATGGCATCACTGTTACTCAACTGGTAGGCGACTTCGCGCTCTTTATACGAAGGATTCATTGGACTGGCAACCGCACCGATGCGTGTCACTGCAAACCAGCTAATTAGATACTCAGGGCGATTCGTCATCAGTAGACAAACCCGCTGTCCTTTGCGTATGCCGATATCGAGTAATGCGTTAGCAAAGGAATTGACTAGCGCATCTAGCTCGCGGTATGTCAAATTCACATCCTTGAAAATGAGGGACACTTGTTCGGGGTAACGTTCGGATGTACGCGCTAGCATCTCGGCATAAGGATACGAAGGGTATTGTAGCGAAGGGCGAAAAAGTTCCACAGGCTTCCCTCCTTTGTAGCCAGAAGAAAGATGTACACTATACAAAACAAATTGTTCTTCTAAAAGAACAGTATAGAAACTGTACATTCCTTTGTCAAGTCTGGATGCTAATTGAAAGAATATAATTCCTTGTCTTGTACATAGCGCACATGCTATGCTTGCTCAATCCGCATGATATTATACACTGGGGTGTGTGGAACAGGGAGCATCACTTCGATTAGAGAGTAGGAAAATACGTATGCATGTACCGACTACATTTGAACCGAAGAACTGGCAAGATTTTGAGCCACATTATCAGGCACTTTTGCGGGAACCTATCACACGTGAAAATCTTTCTGAATGGCTCCATAGAGGGAGCGAGCTTGAGAAATATGTCTGGGAGATACGTGGTGAGTTAAAGCGTAGTCGCTCACGAAATATTGAGGATGAACATGCCCGGCAAGCCTATCAACGGTTTACAGATGAAATCTTTATCCCGTTTCAAGAGATGAGCCACTTGCTCCAGGCGAAGCTATTACGTGAGATGACCTGGAAACCTGCGCCAGAACACAGGGAAATGATTCATCGCTTTCGGCAAGCGGCTGATATCTATCAGGCCGAAAATGCATTACTGGAACGAGATATAGTGGAGCTTATGGATCGCTATTTACTCATTGTGAGTGCTATTGAACGCCAATGTGACGAAGTAACTCCACAACAATGTTCTCAGGAAGAACGCTGGCACATTCGGCAAGATTGCTGGCATCAGGAGCGTCACAAGATCGATGAAATCTTTCTTGTTATGCTCGCCAAACGCCGCCAGCTTGCAAGGTAATCAGGTTTTTCCAATTATACTCTCTACCGTTGGAAGCAAATGGGGCGTTCCGATTATACCCCTGCGGATGCGCTCGCTTTTCATCAGACGCTTGCGGATTCACTCTTGCCTGTCAAAATAGCATGGCAGCAATCACACGCACCAGAGCATCAACGCCAGCCCTGGGAGGTTGAGCAATCACCATCGGAGCTGCTATGTCCCTTACCATTTCATGACACAGCCGATTTTGAAGCTGCCATGTCACAGGTTTTCTCGCATCTCGACTCGGAGATGGGCGGAATGTTTGAGCGGATGCGTGATGGCTTTCTCGATATAGATGCACGTCCTGGAATGATGCCTGGAAGTGAAGAGTGGCCTTTCCCGGTTACAGGGCTACCATGTGTCCGCATCTCTTCCAATGGCACAGATGAAGATTTGCAACTGCTTATGCACGAGTGTGGTCATGCCTTGAACGACTTTTTGTCACTCGCTCATCAAGCCCTCATCTGGCAATGCGACATTCCTGATACATTTCAAGAGTTCGCTGCTATCAGCATGACGTATCTGGCAATGCCGTTCCTTTTTCAAGACCAGGGTGGCTTCTATCCCGTCTCTGAGCGAGCGCGATTTCAAGCGTTTCTCTTATATGAGCCGCTACGCTGGTTGCCGTATATTGCGCGTTTCGATGTTTTCCAGCACTGGCTGTATACGGACGCACCGGAAGATGTCACAGCCGCACAGCTCGACGCTAAATGGATAGAGTTGTCACAACAGTTTGAGCCAGATGTGAATTGGAGCAAGTACGAACGCAAATGTGCGTATGGATGGCAACAGGATGAACGAAATTTCGGGATGCCATTCTACATGCTTGAGTATGCTCTGGCTCACATGGGCGCACTGCAACTGTATCAGAAGGCTTCCATCGATCACGGCAGTACCTGGCAACGTTATCGAGAGGCACTCATGCTAGGAGGAACACGACGCCTACTGGAACTGTTTCAAGCAGCAGGTGCAGATTTCCCTTTACAACCTGTTGTCGTGAAGAGCGTTGCCAGTTTTCTTGCTACTACGCTGAAAGACTAACTCGAAGTTTTCTCTTCGTTAGCAATAACAAGTGGACAATGTTTATCAACAAACGTTGTCCACTTGTTATTGCACCTGGATGATGAAT
>DAIQNC010000550.1:0-3217 GCA_036788655.1 Ktedonobacteraceae bacterium | reverse complement strand
ATTCATTGTCGGCGTCCTTGTCGAAGGAACACGCCGACAATGAATTGTCGCACTACAGATAATGGGTGCTGCAAGAGATAAAAAATACAAAGGTATTACACACATTATGTCAGAATATATCTGGGGACGTAACCCCGTATTGGAGACGCTACATACACAGCGTCGCGTAAAACGCATCTTGCTAGCTGAGGGGCTACGTAACGCCGCTCCTCTATCCGCGATTCTTCAAGAAGCAGAACAGCGACACATTCCCGTCGAGTCTGTGCCGCGCAATCGGCTCGATCAGCTCAGTCGCGGAGCGGTGCATCAAGGATGTATGGCGGAAGTCGAGGAACGCAGCTATGTCACACTTGATGACATATTGGCACATGCAGCAGAAAAGCAGGAACCACCATTTTTGCTTATCCTCGATGCTATTCAGGATGTGAACAATCTCGGTTCGCTGCTTCGCACGGCAGAGGCGGCAGGGATGCATGGCGTCGTAATCCCCGAACGTCGCGCCGCAGAGGTCAACGCAACGGTGGTCAAGACCTCGGCTGGTGCAACGGAACATATGCTTATCGCGCAGGAAACGAACCTGACACGCACCATCGACCTGCTCAAGCGTCAAAATATCTGGGTCGTTGGATTAGCTGGCGAGGGGAAAACGCTCTATACACAGGCAAATCTCACCGGGCCGCTCGCCCTCGTCGTTGGCAACGAAGGCAAGGGCATCAGTCGGCTTGTGCGCGAACATTGTGATGTGCTGGTGAGGCTACCAATGCATGGGCATATCAACTCACTCAATGCGGCAATTGCAGGGAGTATCGCGGTGTATGAGGCACTACGACAACGAGAAGTGAAACAAAAGTAACAACATCATCAGTAACCAAGCAATGCCTGGAGTTCCTTTTCACTTTGCTTGCTCAACGGAATCATCGTCTCCTGCTCATCGTCAAGCTGGAGCGTGTAACTGTTGCGTGTATATTGAATGACGGCCTTGATGTGCTGTAAATTTACTAAATAGGCTCGATGCGCTTTGAAGAAACCACGTGCAAGTAAGCGCGACTCCAATTCTTGCAGTGTCAGATTCGTTGTCGCCTCTTCGTGCGTCGTTCGCAGGATGGTCTTTCCATCGCGGCTCGTGGCGTATAGCAGGTCAGCAGGGTCATAGAGCAAAATACGATCCTCTTTACGTCCCGGAATTTTGAAAGGGACAAGTCTTTCTGGCTCTACAGGCGTTGTGGAAGTTGATGAGATGGCAGGTGTAGATGGCTCATTATTATGAGCATCTGGGGCATCTTCATCTTTACGAAATGGTGCATAACTATCGACAATACGCCCCTGCTCCAATTCGATAATGCGTGTACTGCACGTTCCAGCCCACGCCATATCTTCCACCGTCAACAAAATAGCGACGCCTTCACTCGCCAATCGTTTTATCAGGCGTGTGAAGAGGCCCCGTGTCTCCATATCAGTATGCAAGGTTGGTTGATCGAGGAGCAGGACAGAGGGTCTGTTGAGCAAGGCACGTGCGAAAGACAATCTCCGCTTCACAGGCGGCGACAGCTTCTCAATACGTTTCTGTGCATGGTCACTCAACTCAATCATCGACAATACCTCGCTCACGCGACTTTTCGGAAGATTGAGCAACTGGCAGTAAAACTCAAGGTTGTTCTGAACCGTCTGTCGTTCGTAAAGCAAATCCTCATCGAACATCACGCCGAGACGCCCACGAGCCGCTGGCATACGCTGGATATCCTGTTTGTCTAACGTGACACAGCCACCGCTTGGCACGATTCGCCCACATAACAGACCAATGAGCAGCGATTTTCCGCTTGCAACGGCTCCGACGACTGCAATCACTTCACCGACGTTCACGTCCAGCGATTCTATCGACAGCACACAGCGATTCTCTATCACCTTCTCTAATCGCTCGACATGCAACATTGTGTGTACCTCTTTAACGTTATTAGTCCGTGTTGCAAGGGCATCATATGGGTTACGAGGGCGTAATAAATTATGGCCCCTACAGCATCATGCACATTATAACATTGTGCCATTCAACCTTCTATATGCTCCATTCGTCGTTTTTCCGAATTTTTCATCCTCTAAATTGCGCCTGTTGACCCTCATTTCGCACCACTCAGCCATTTTTTATAGCGCACCACTTTTTTGCATGTTACAGTTTCGATAGCAAAACCGAACGGGAAACCGCGAAGAGATGCAAAGGATATGACAGAAGCAACGAACGAGAGAAAAGAACGATGAGGAGATGAAGGATACTCAGATGTTTATTATTGGAATGAATGACAATAAAGTAGCCGAAAAAGCAATAATGATTTCGGCAACACACCTTTCACGTTCCTTCGGCAAAAAAGAGGCTGTCGCAGATATCAGCTTCTCGGTACAACATGGCGAAATCTTCGGGCTACTTGGTCCAAATGGAGCGGGCAAAACAACAACCATTCGGATGCTTACAGGTCAACTTGACCCGACCAGTGGACAGGCAACCGTAGCAGGATGTGATGTTGTGCGAAATCGCGCACAGTTGAAAGAGCGCATTGGCGTCGTCTTCGAGGATCAGAACCTCTATGAACGACTATCAGCACGTCTCAACCTGGAGTTTTCATGCTGGCTCTACAATCTGCCCAAAACTCGTGTTGATGAAGTGCTGGAACAGGTAGGGCTACGAGATCGTGCGAAAGACCCGATACGTACCTTCTCGAACGGCATGAAGCAGCGCATTATGATTGCTCGCGCCTTGCTGCATCGTCCACGTATGCTGTTTCTGGATGAGCCGGGACGTGGACTTGATCCTATCTCAGCACGCGATATTCGGCAGACCATCAAGAATCTGTGTCAAAATGGCACAACCATTCTGCTCACAACACACATTATGGATGAAGCGGATCAACTCTGCCAGCACGTTGCCTTTATCGTTAATGGTCATATCGTCGCTAACGACACACCGCGCAATTTGAAACTATCGCATGGGCAACAGAGCGTGAAGGTAACACTCAATGATGCCGCCTTGACAGAAATGACCATACATACAGAGACAGCCGAACAACGCGCACAACTTGCACAGTTGATGGAACAGGGACAGATACGTGCTGTACATTCGTGCGAGGCCACATTGGAAGAGGTCTTTGTGGAGGTAGCAGGAGTTCATCCATTATAGAAATTTGAGACAAAGAAACGAGAAATAATTCACGGCTATAAGAAAGCGAGATAC
>DAIQNC010000549.1:0-3217 GCA_036788655.1 Ktedonobacteraceae bacterium | reverse complement strand
TATCACGGCTGTGCGTTATTAGGAACACAGCCGTGATAAATCACGGCACAACATGGGCTGCGTTCGTCATTACGAGGTTATTTCGGCATATTTCCACCCCGTTTCGCTTTTGGGCGTGTCGAATACGAATAAGCACGTTGTCTGACAACGGGCGGCTCATATTCCTTATAGATACGCTTGCCAATGCGCCATCCGAGGAATCCGCCGACACACGCTCCTAAAAAGGTGACAGGAATGGTCACGAATGTGCCACCACTTGCCATGAGAATTGAGAGACCCGTCACCAGCGCGAAGGCCAGAAACAGGCCGAGAATGGTTCCAAGACAGCATCCCAACGGGCCACCATTGGTCTCACCTCGTGCCTCTGGAGGTAGCGAGGCTTCCGTCAATGGTGGTGTTGTTTCCAGAATAACGGGAGTCGTTTGTTCCTGTATGGTGGGTTCCTCGACAGGTACTTCTTGTTCCGCTACTGATTCCTCGACAGGTACTTCTTGTTCTGATGATGAATTCGTTTGTTGTGATTCTTCTGAACGTTCAGGAAAGATATAGGTCATAATAAGTTCTCTTTTATAATGTTCCAAATTGGCGGTCTCCAGCATCACCCAATCCTGGCACGATATAGCCAACGTCGTTGAGCCGCTCGTCGAGGGCCGCGATGTAGATATCGACATCGGGATGCGTTTGCGAGAGACGCAGAACGCCATAGGGTGCTGCGATAATGCCTACATAACAAAGGCGCGGTATCTGTCGATGCTTGAGTATGTTCATCGCGTCAATAGCGGAGCCGCCCGTTGCCAGCATGGGGTCAACGGCATAGCAGACCTGGAGTTCAACATGATGCGGCAAACGGTTGTAGTATTCCTGCGCCTCAAGTGTGCGCTCGTCACGTCGTAGCCCCAGATGCCAGACTTGTGCGTCCGCAATGACCTCACGAAACCCCTCTGCCAACCCCAGACCGGCACGCAAAATGGGGACGATGCCGATACCACCCGCCAGACATTCGCCGTTCGTCGTCGTCAGCGGCGTCTCGATTTCGCATGGCGTCGTTGCCAGTTGCTCCGTCGCTTCATAGGCAAGCAACGCACCAATCTCCTTGACCAGCCGATAAAACTCCGGTGGCTGCGTCAGCTTATTGCGTAACGCCGTTATCTTATGCGCCATCACAGGATGCCGTGACAGGTGTAAGTGTGGCAGCGACAACACCTCATCGCGTGTCGGTTGCTCAACGCCCTGCATCGGTGGCTTTTTATCGGGCGTGTTAGATATATTCGCCATTTGCTCTACTCCTCAAAAATCTTCTTGAAAGATTGTATCAGAGATGTGTAGATGCGTCGAGTAATCATTCTTTTCTCTTGCATAAAAGAATGTGATACGTTATATTGTATCGGCAATTGTCTCGTGCCATAACCGTTTTCAGCAGTGTGCAAAAGAATAGCGAAAACGAAGTTTTAGAGGCTACTCAAAGCTCTATCGTGAAGGAGAAAAGTATATGGCTCTCCAGCAACCGCAAACTATGAGCGTTGAAGAATACTTTCAACTCGAAGAGGATGACACAGCACATCGTTACGAATATGTTGATGGCCTTGTATATATGATGGCAGGAGGCACTATCAATCATGATATCATCAAGTCGAATATTGAGCGCATTCTCTGGGGACTTCTTCGGGGAAAAAACTGTCGTACCTATAGCTCTGATATGAAGGTGTTTGTGTCTGAGACTCGCTATTATCATCCCGATGTTACCATTAGTTGTGATCCGCGCAATCAGGGTACACAAACAATGGTGTATGCCCCTCGTATCGTCGTGGAAGTGCTTTCCCCAGGCACAGAAACGATTGACCGAAGAAGGAAACTCAGGGATTATCTTGCTTGCCCCACGATAGAAGAATACTTGCTCGTTGATTCTCGCTCGATAACAATAGAAATCTATAGGAAAGAGCCGAAAAAGTGGATGTATGACGTGCTTAAACGCGATGATCTTGTTGAACTCATCAGTGTGGGCGTTCATTTTCCTGTGCTGGATGCGTATGAGGATGTGGCCTTTGAGGAAGGCTTTTCTGGATTGAACGATGATTATGAGCAGGAATGATGTTGATAGATGATGATGGACAATTCTATAGTTCGACAAGTATGTTACAATTGCTGATATCGTTAAGATAAATGCACCTGTTCCCAGGATTTCGATGCCCCATGAGTCAAATTTTTACAAGCATTTCAGGGTAAAGTATAACCCATCAAGACAATTATGATGATAGGCGTATGCGAATTGACACTACACCTGCCGGAGTGCCATTCGCTGAAAGAGAAACGGCAGGTGATTAAATCGGTGATGGCGCGTGTGCGAAACCAGTTCGAGGTCTCGATTGCTGAGGTCGAGGATCAGGACGTGTGGCAGAGCGCACATATCGGCGTGAGTTGCGTCAGCAATAGTACCAGACACGCCAGCGAGATATTAGACCACGTGAAACGTTATATAGAAGAGAGTCGTCCAGACTTGTTAATAACGAATACTGAAACTGAAATAATTAACTGGTGAATAATTCTATGCTTTCTTCTGCTATAGAGCAGCCGGAATCTCCTGCATATGTCTCTATTCTTGGCGTACACGTGGGTCGCTTCTCACAAACACAGGCTATCGAGCGCATCGACCAGCTTATTGTACGCTTTCGTGCTTCGGTGAACGAGACTAGTAATGCTAATGGTTCATCAACCGTTTCCTGCCAGCAGGTGGTAACGGTGAATACGGAGTTCGTGATGGAAGCGCAACACAATCTGCCCTTCCGTCAATGCATCAATGAAGCCGCTCTGACCGTCGCGGATGGCGCAGGTCTGGTGTGGGCATCACGCTATCTTCATCAACCGATAGCCGAGCGCGTGACGGGAACTGACTTGCTCGCAGCCCTTGCACGCCATTGTGCTGAACGTGGCTACAATCTCTACCTGCTCGGTGCGGCTCCTGGTATCGCGGTGAACGTTTGCAACAGCTCAATCCGGGTTTGCGTATCGCTGGCACATATGCTGGCTCACCTTCTATAAATGAAGAGGACGCGATTATCGAGCGCATACATGCTGCTCATGCCGATGTGTTGTGTGTAGCATATGGCGCACCTGCACAGGAGTTGTGGATACATCGCAACCGCTCACGTCTCCCCGTTGCTGTTGCGATGGGTGTGGGCGGAGCCTATGACTTTTTGTCGGGCCGCCAGAAACGTGCTCC
>DAIQNC010000548.1:0-3224 GCA_036788655.1 Ktedonobacteraceae bacterium | reverse complement strand
TTATTTAGTTTGGGAAAGTACGAATCAAATTAAAAGGGATTGAGCAAAATTGTATTTACTTTTTTCGATACTTATTTGAAATCACCTTTCATTGAGAAAGCATCGGACAAGTAAGATAATATAAAAACGTCTTTTTTGAACAAATATAAGCTGATACAAGATTGATTTTGCAATCAAATCATTCTGGGCTATCAAAAATCAGGAATAATAACTTTGGATATTTCCTAATTACTTAGAAAGTACAAGAAACAATTCGTAAAAAGTCAAGGTAATCAGAGTAAAGATATGGCACGTCGTGGCTATGGTTTGACAGGTGAAGAAAATGCATGTCATACTCTCTACAGTTCTAAATCTCTTTTCGGCAGAAATTCTTGATTACGAAATACGCTTCAAGGTGTTTCCTGAGAACTCGGCAATCAGGAGGTTTTCATGCAAGTTCGACGTTTCAGTAGTGACCTGAAATCAACGATACCAGGGAACCATAAGAGTCTCTATGCTGTCCCTATTCATTTCGATGCCGCAATTGTTCCAGAAGAGCGACGTGAGGAGTTAGCAAAACGCATGAACGGTCTTCCTATTTTGCTGGATAGGCCGCTTACAGTCGTGGCAATGTATTTTGAGCCACATGGGGCGATGGAGGAGCATAGTGCATCAGTACCAATTCTGTTTTTGGTCACACGAGGAAATGGGTTTGTACGTATTGGCGGCCCCGATGGAGAGACACGCGAGGTAAGGGCAGGTGATGCGGTATTGTGGCCTACTGGACTTGACCATACGGTATGGACTGAGGATGAGCCACTTGAAGCAATAGTTATAGATGGCCCCCCAGAACGAGCATGAAGCTTAGAGCGGTTCGATGTGAATACTCCCCAACTCGAACCACTCAGGCCCGCTATTCAGCGTTCCAAAACGTAGTTCGCCGCGTGGTGTTGCAACTGCATACTGGTTATCAAGCCACGCAACAAAACCCAGTGGACGTGCTGGTGGGTCGGGAACGCGGAGAACAAGAACACCATCGACCCAGAAAGATGCAAGATGTGTGCGCCATTCAAGCGTATACGTATGCCATTCGGTCAGGTCGGCAGTGAGGAGCGTCTCGTGCGCCCCACTCAGATGTTGCAACCAGTGTGCTGCCGGACGGGTCTCACCAGTGAGGCGACCCCATCCTGTTGCGAGAGCAGTTGGAATTACCGACGCCACTGCCCCTACGCGCATACTATGAACAACCTGTGCCTTCCATCCCCAACCAGGGACGCCAGGAACAAGTGCCATATTTGATGGTGGTGAGGCATAAAAAAACCAGACAGCTTCTGGTAACATGAGAATATCGCCACGTACAGAAAAAGGATAGTTCCAGAAGCCAAAGCCCGCTGTGCCACGTAATACAGAAGTATCTTCATCGTCTCTTACGCTGATAGCAGAGGAATGTGAGGAACGCGCTCGTACCTCCATTTTGAGCGGTGGTCGCCAGGGAAATGATGCACGTACAAGGCCAGCATAATCATCTATCTGAGCATCAGTATAGTAACCTTCCTGTGCCATACCGAAGCCCATGCGAAGTGTGCCATCGACCACTTGCAGTGTACCATTGCCATACGTAGTCTCTGTCCAGCGTTTACCAACACCGTGCATAAAATCTTCATATACAGCAGCCGAGTTCGTATGAGGATGCTGCGACACTAGAGTTCTCGCTTATGCACAGGGAGCTGAATGAGTTCCTCTTCCAACTGTTGCCAGACAATCGCTTCTGCCTCAATATTATTGAGAGGATGATTATCCCGTGCCGCTTGAATGATGGTGTCGGAAACTCTTTGTCGAAATGGCGCAAAATATTTTCGTTGCTCATGATGCCAGGGCATCACACACAGCGCGATCTCATCGGGATTGAAAAAAGCCTCTGGCTCGAATGCTAATGATACAAGATCAGCGTATGCCTGCACGAGTGCGACACGCGATTGCGAAAGAAAGTGATTGTATTGTGCGCTAGAAACAAGCAAGACACCAGCGATACGTCCAGCGAAGAGGATTGGGAAAATAGCACAACTCTTCTCATAATCGACACGCGAAGCCGGAAACAGAATGTTCTCTTCGTCCAGATTCTCGATAACAGCGGGTCTACAGAGCGTCACTACATTGCCAGCCAGTGATTCCGCACCGAGAAACATTGCTCGCTGCTCCAAATTACCTCCCCATGGAGATGTACCAATACCAACACTCTCACGCAGACTACGCACCTTGTTATAGGAACCCGATTTAGGCATACAGCGCACAACCCAGATGGCTAATCCCTGTTGATCCGGGTCGAGTTGACTAATGGCCTGTTGCAAAATAATCTGGCTAATAGACCAGAAGCGCATGTTCGCGGTTGTTGCTGCGCGAGCAGCAAGCACTCTCATATAAAAATCCGGTGGAATATCATGCGACGAGTCGTCTTTGACAGCATCAGAAAACTCCTCAAAGCCCTCTTCGCTTCTGATAAGCCCAAGCAGGTCATCACGTTGTTGAGGAAGTACATCAAGCAGGTGTCGCAAGTTTTGAGAGCGTGGATCAGACTCACCGCTTACCCAGCGTGACAACGTAATCGGTTGAACGCCCAGTTCATCGGCAATGCGTTGTTTCTCCCGTGGGTTACTGATAATCATACCAAGATACTTGCGCCACGTCTGTACTTGTACGTCTTGTTGCATAACTCTTAATCCTACCATCGAATCCACCAATACATAGTCATTCAAAATTCATAATAGCAGGTAGAATCTCAAGCGTCAACATTTTTAACACACTTTTAATATCCATTTTTGCGCTTTTTGAAAGGGCCATGAGAATAGCATAGATATGAACATATTATATGCTTGATACATCCATAGAACTTGTCGCAGGGAACCCCTAGCTTTCTACGTAGGGGAGGAATGCGACACTCCTTTCTTATTGCTACCTGACAAGAAGTACACATATATGGTATATTTTCTGTATTGACAGAACGATACAAATACAATTGCATCCGACGATTGAACAAACTCACGCCTTGACTTCGACGTGTGAACAGTTCACCGTTGCCTACAATCTGGTGTGTGAACATGGCTGGAACACCCACGAAAAGAACGGTGTTCGCTTGCATCATGAGACGTACTACCAGACGAAAGCGGCCTGTCCTACCCTCGTTTCCGATTTGCTCATTCAAGCCCGCGTCAAGGCAACGGAGACCCTGAAAAGTGCGTTCACGTGGC
>DAIQNC010000547.1:0-3224 GCA_036788655.1 Ktedonobacteraceae bacterium | reverse complement strand
GGAGATGTGTTACTGTCTCTTGCATGGAACGGACAAGAAGATATTTGTAACCATCGAAGGGATTTGTAGCGCATGGCCCAGGTGGAAACGAAGGAAACATCCTGGTCGTTTGACCAAATTTATGACGAATATAAAACGCCTATCTATAACTATGTGTATCATCTGGTGGGTGATCGTGAGCAGGCGGATGATTTAACACAGGATACCTTTCTCAAGGCATTCAAAGCCTTGCCGAAGATGGACAGGAATCTCAAGCTTTCGGCATGGCTGTATCGCATTGCGACGAATACGGCGTATGATGCTTTGCGTCGTCGCAAATTGATTGCATGGATGCCCTGGCAAGACCTTGATCACGAGCCAGCAGATGTTGAAGGCGCGGATCCACAGGAAATTTACGGGACAACAGAACTGGTACGTGCTGCTCTACGGCGTATGCCTCAGCAATACCGTTCGGCCTTACTTCTTTACACACAGGAAGGCTTCTCTTACGGAGAGATAGCTCAGGCGTTAAATATCGCGGAGAGCGGTGTCAAGATGTACCTCTCTCGTGCGCGTCAGTCGTTTAGAGAACATTATCGGTCCCTGGAACAGGGGGGAGGCAATACATGAGTTGCGAGCATGTCGAGGAACTACTTAGTGCGTACCTTGACAATGCGCTCACACCGCAGGAACGGGTGGTCGTGCAAGAGCATACAAGCACCTGTTCCACATGCCGTGAGATACTCGCAGATTATCGCCGCTTCGATGTGCTGCTGATGGATATGCCACGTGTAAGCCCAGGCGCAGAGTTACGCGACAAAATATTCTCCTCACCCGAATACCAGGAACTGATAAGCATTACATCTCTCTATGATTTTCGACGCACTCGTGGCTCAGTGCAAAAGGCATCAGATACAACACAAATCGAATCATTTCCGCCGCTCAAATACCCATCGCTGGGGCAACGATTGACACTTCCTCAGAAGCAGATTGGACAGAATGAAAAGCAACGTCCACACCTTGTCGCATTGCCGGGTGGCCTTCAAGAAACACAACCAGCTATTCCTGCTCAACGTCATCACGCCAAACACCATCATAGCCGCACCTCTACAGGGTTGCGCATCATGCAACTGGCGATAGCAGCATGTTTGCTCCTGACAATAGGAGTGGGTAGTCTCATCGGGTGGAATATCTGGTCGCAACAGCAGAATGCCGCTACTCTTTCCGGTGGCATCACGCCTCCTTTAGGAGTGCAGCTCAATGGCCCACTTCCTGCCGGGACACGCTATGTCTTTTTCCAGAATAATGCTCTCTGGAGCGGCTCAACCGATACGACAGAGACATCAACGAGCGCACTTGCGCGTCTAACACCATCAAATGTACGTGTCTCCGCGTATTGGAGCGTTCGACCTGCATTCATAGGACATGACGCGGGTAATATGATTGCGTACATCGACATGAAACAGGGGCGCGTTCACCTTATTCGTAGCGATGGACAGAGCGACGAAGTTATCGCGCAACCATTATTCATCGGTAATACACCTTCTGCATCTCAATGGAATACATCAACAGGCATCAGCATTCTCAATAGCCTTGCATGGTCTCCTGATGGCTCCATGCTTGCCTTTGTTGCCGCTCCAACGGGAGTTCCGCATCTCTACGTATACAACATCAGTACGCCCCATATTCAGATGATCGCTGGCTCACTGGACGGAAGTATTCAATCGCTCAACTGGTCATCCGACGCTCATACGCAGGTGCTTACATGGAGCGTTGGAACGTCGGGGCATATTACTAACATTATGCAGCAGCCAATTGAGACAGGCGCGACACAATCAGCTTCCAGAATGCTTCTAACGGGCGATTATGCTCAGGCAAGCTATAATCAGGCTGGAAGCTGGCTCCTGCTCTCGCAAGACCACAACATTTTCACGCTTACCCTCAATGGTATGGTGCGCCAGTGGACGAGCGATGGCTCTGCCAGTCTGGTGCAATGGTCGCCAAAACATGATTACATCGGCTATTTGAGCCACCTCAACACAGCAATCAGCACCTATCATGTCATCAATCTTACGACAGGAAGCAACGTGCAAGTTGCATCAAGTGTCGCCCCAAACGTAGCTCCTGCTTGGTCACTGGACGAGCAGAGTCTACTTTCCACTGACGGAACATACATTGCTCTTACATCGCTGGATGGCACATCAGCTACCACCATTCGTCTACCGGAAGCCACACTACTCGCATGGAATCCTGCCAATTCCTATGAGGCCATTATCACGTTACAGGGAAGTAAGCATGGCTTGTACTTGTTCGATACAGCGCATAAAACCGTGAGCCAGATAAGTAAAACCAGTATCGTCGGGCCTATCCTCTGGACAGAAATCTCATAGTGTTCGTAATCCTCCTGGTATAATATTGGGAAAGGCGTAGGGACAGATGTATCACGTCCGTGCATACATGGTAATAGAACCACACGGACGTGATACATCTGTCCCTACCTGACTACCAGCCATTTGAACGTGAAAATTCGTTAGCCCACCGATACAAATTACAGAATATTCATAGTTTCACGAAGGCATTCATGCTATGTTCAGGGGAGTGGTGTATCGTAGGAAAGGATGTCGTGGATTTCATCGACATCAGTGGATTGGGTGGTACGTGAGTTTTGGAGGAGAAAAGGATGGCAATGTCTTTTACAACACGTTCTTTACCGATGTCAGGAGCATCGCAAGCCGCGCACATATCCCTCGCGCAACAACAGCTTACTCATCAGAACATTTCACCCGTTGCATCCAAGCAGCAAAGTTGGGCCGCGAATACAGAAGAGATGGCACGTTTAGGTATCGATGCTGTCTTTTGTCTGCATAAATTGCGTGTGACTCAACAGGCACTGCTCCAGATAGAGCGTCGAGACCGCGCAGTCTTGATGCTGCAAGATGGGCAGCGAACACTTCGTGATGTGGCGCGATTGTTGCATCGTAGCGATACAGAGATTGCCCAGGCAATTGTACGCCTTCTGAAGCAAGGGTATATCGAATACGTCGGACTGAGACGATAGCAGAGGATAGCAAACGGTTGTATGCAAGGGCAGAAATTAACGGACGATAGCGGTATCGACAATTGTGGTAGTATAGAGAACAGGGAGTGAGGAAGAAATTAGTCCCAAAAATGAGGACAATCTGTACCGTTATGCGTTATAATACATAGGCTTGGATGGAAGGCGAGATATATGCGGCAGGCAACCC
>DAIQNC010000546.1:0-3229 GCA_036788655.1 Ktedonobacteraceae bacterium | reverse complement strand
CTACTGATATCAATGGTGGGCTTCACTGGGCATGGACGACAACGGGAGCCGCAACAGCTACAGCGACATGGCAACCCACGCTTCACGCGAACGGCTACTACGAAGTTGGTGTCTTCGTCAACGATAACCATGCCAGTAGTAGCTGGGCATCCTACACCGTCTATAGCGACGACCCCAACCACGATGGTACGACGATGAGCCATAACGTCTATGTCGATGAAAGTCACATTGGTATCTTCCAGGGGCCATATAGCAGTGAGAATACGGGACCACAGTGGGTAGGGCTGGGAACCTACTACTTCACTGCCTCAATGAACGGGCGTGTTGTCCTGAGTAATGCAACGGGTGAAAGCAATCAGCAAATATCAGCTGATGGTGTCGAGTTTGCTCCAGTCTCTGTTCAAGCCGTTCCACCACCACCTACCTATGGCTTCTCTGTCACCGCCGATAGTTCGCCTTCAACGATGTTGCCGGGGAGTACAATGCCGGGTACACTCACAATCAAGAATACCAGCAACTTCACATGGCTCACTAGTAGTGCAAATGGAACGAGCGCAACACAACTACTCTACCGTTGGGTCGATAGTCAAGGCCATACAGTCATGACGAGCAATCCTATTACACTGGCACAAAGCGTCAACGTCGGAAGCATTCTCGCTATGACCGTGAATGTACAGGCTCCGTCACAACAGGGAAACTTCATGTTGCAGTGGGATATGGTACAAGGAACAATAATCTTCTCGCAGCATGGAGCATCGGTGAAGGCCGATAGTGTGCAGATTGTGCCGCGCAACAGTGTTGTGTTTCCTCCGACGTGGCGACCACTGGGACTAAAATCGTAGGGTCACGATTTATCGATTGACCCACTAGTACCGGAGCATAAAGGTGGGTCGGACGATTCATCGCTGCCCTACAATGCAACAAATCGTCTCTATGTCCGTAATTCCAGTAGGTTCAGAGAAAAGTCAGGGGATGTGGAAGTTGTAGAATTCCATATCCCGTTCGATACGAGGGAAAATATCATGTCAGGACATAGAGGCTGTTTGTTCAATTCGCTGCTGTTTCTCATCATCGTTTTCATACCGCTTGTCGGTCACATTATCGAGACGGTGATGGTGTTAGAGGACGAGCATTCTGCGGCTGGCAAGGTACTCTGGCTCGCTGTCATCTGGTTGATGCCGATTCCGGTCATCGTTGGGCCGCTTCTGTACCTGCTCTTCGGGCAGAGGCAACAAAACCGTGTCGCCTTTGGACGGGCAAGTTACTAACCTATCTGTAGTGCGACAATTATGAATGTTCATGGTCAGAATCGGGAACTTCGTAGACCCCATCGATAAATTGTGGGTCTACGAAGTTCCCGATTCCACAGCTAAAAGTTCATCATTGTCGGCGTTTCCCTTAAAGAAGGGGTAGCTTCACACGGGTGATTTGCCATGTCTGACTAACGCACCTGGCGAAAGACGATAGCGGCTCCCAGTGCAGCATTAGCTGGAACGAAGATGCCTCCCGAAGGCTCTGCCTTCACGACGAACTCATTATTCTCAAGCCATCTTCGTGCTGTATCAAGACCGCGCACGGCAACGGCATAGGCGACAAAGGCAGGAAGTGTGGGTGCTATTTCGCCTGGCATTATCTCTTCCAATCTACTTGCGGGAATGAGCCTTACACTCGACTGTCTCAAATCAAAGACGTATGTTGCACCATCCTTTCGTGCGGCACGACCCAGGTAGCGTTGATATCGCGCTACATATGCCTCGCTCTCTGCATCAGGCACACACAGCATCGACTCAACCAGATCAGTTGCTCCATTAGGATGTATCGGGGCAGCTTGAGCCGATGATGTCTCCAGAATCGGAGCTTCCGCGACGGCAAGACGACCTTCCGGCACATTTTCCCTGTCG
Source organism: Ktedonobacteraceae bacterium (assembly GCA_036788655.1). Classification (GTDB taxonomy): domain Bacteria; phylum Chloroflexota; class Ktedonobacteria; order Ktedonobacterales; family Ktedonobacteraceae; genus JBBQVS01. The sequence continues at coordinate 1,328 of DAIQNC010000546.1, read as the reverse complement.
ATCTCCACTATGCCCATAGGAACTTGTTGATCAGGCTGCTGCACTCTGTTGACTCCGCTATGACCAACACCCATCTGATCGAAACGCCGAGCTGATGCCTGTGCATCATCCGTCTGAAACACGAGAATGTGTAGCCCTTCAAAACGAGCAAGCGAGGCCGAGATGTTCGAGAGGGTACGTTCAATGCTTTCCACAACATGAGGCAGGGCCGCAGGTGGAACCCGAAGTGGGATGGGAGTGGCATCATCAGGAAGGTGACTCTCTTCGGTGACAATCGCCATAATCTCAACAAAATTGCGAACGAAGGTCACATGCATGTTAGCGGCTCCGAAAGGTGTAGCTGGCTGACCTGCCTTTCGTGACAGCGTTGGATAGGCAGGGGCAGTGGTGAGGAAACCGAGGCGACGATACAGTTCTCGCGTTGTCTCTATATTGTGGACGACATGACCCACGTGATGGATATATCCAATTTCATTGTGCATGGTACTCACTCCTTCGCTCGTGCAGTTTGCCAGATCGGACTCTCCAGAAAGTGGTTATCGTACAACTCCTGGGATGCCAATAGTTCTGAAAGCTGCGCCTCCCCACGCCTCAGACGCTCAACGAGTCGAAAGTAGCCGAAGCGCGGAAGCCCTGGTGCCTGAATGATTAGAAAATCGGCACAATGGCCCGGTGTGGTCGCAAAAGCATGTGCCATAGTAGGCGGAACCACCACCAGGTCTCCTTTCCCGGCAGTGAACACCTGCGAACCTGCGAGCAGTTGCAGTTGGCCGTCCAGGACGTAGAAGAGTTCGGCGGACTTGCTATGCATGTGTGGTCTTGCTCCCTCAATGCCTTCCCCCATCGTTGTGTGCATAACGCTGAATGCCTGCCCCGTTTCATCGCTATCAGCTAGTAGGCGCGTGGAAAGCGGTATCATGCCAAGTATCTCGGCATTAGCCTCTCGCACAATGAGGACATCATCAAAATTCGGGATAATCAAGCTCATTGCTGTCTCCTTTCACATTGTTCTTCTCATGTCTATTTTTTGCTTTGCTTCTGCCTTCTTATTTATAATCTAACTAGTTAGATTATAAATAAGAAGGCAGAAAATGTCAAGAGGAAAGCTGCTGTATTTCGGTTCCGTCAAAATAGCAGAAACTAGTAGACTAGTTTATTGACAAATAGAACATAAGTTCATTATAATAAAGGGTATGTTAGTACAATCGCGGCCTGATACAATGACAAAACTTGCCCTGATAGGTGAGGCAACGCAGTTCGAGCCTGCTGGTGACCAACCGCAGCAGGAGCGTCGTCATGCTGCCTATCAATCGCGTAGCCTCGATGAG
>DAIQNC010000545.1:0-3229 GCA_036788655.1 Ktedonobacteraceae bacterium | reverse complement strand
CGACGAATTGCAAACATTGAGGCAAACAGAAGGCGCAAGGGCTTATGCCTTTGCGCTCTTAGACCACAGCGTGAAAGATACCATCCGTAGCAACAGGAGAGAGACCACAAGAGTCCAGAAACAAAATGCGAGGTCTTGTTCGAGGAACGCGCTATCTATCTGTCCCTGTATCAATGCAGCAAGCATTGACGCACCAACACCAATTGTCATAGCTCGTGACAGTATGCGTTCACCTATCGGAATGTGTGATGATGCATGTAATCGTCTCAGGATACGAGCAAAGAGCCAGAAGAAGAGGACGAGCGCGGCAATGAGTGCAAGCAATCCGAAGATACCCATGCTCACCCAGACATGCAAAAAGATGTTGTGCGGATGCGAAAGTGCTGGTTCATCGGCGAGGCCAGTGGGTTGCCCTGTTTTCGGGTCTTTCAAAATCCAGTAATGATAGATGGTCGTGGTATGACAGACAGTGTTGTTACTGTAGTGGCACAACCAGTTATCCATCCCATACCCAAGCCACGGACTATCGTGAATCATCTGCAAGGCACTTTCCCACAGATAGACACGCTTCGTCACTGTACTAATCGTGTATCCCTTATCCTGGCTGGTATGACCCTGTATCAGAAAATTGATAATTTTTGTGCCAAAGAAGAGGGACGCAATCAGCACGAGCGCGATGAGTGCGATGCCACCAATTAGTCTGAAGCGGCGATTTTGAATTGAGAAGGCGACCACAAAAATTGCTGAGAGAGCAATAGCAAACCATGCTCCACGTGAGTCTGTAAGATAGAGAACAGGCAAAAATGGAATCAGCAGAACGAGCGCGAGGAGACGTAGTTTCGTGGAAACTTGCGATAGGCAGAGAGCAAGTCCGAGAGGAAGTGTGTAGTCAAAAAGAAGACCGATACTGTTCGCGCTTCCATACACGGCATGAACACGACGCACACCATCCTCTAACGCCAGCGTATGTTTGAAAAAGACGAACTGGATGAGTCCGAGAAGAGCTATCACCAGTCCCGAAGCAAAAAGCGCACTGAGCAAGCGGCCTACATCCTGACGAGAGCGCAAACAGGCCAGTGCAAGCAACATGTAGACGAACGGGTCAAACACCTCTTCCCGAAAGGCTCTAAAGGCAAACGTCCGATTATAAGCAATGAGAATCGAGCAAGCGGCGGCAAGGAAGAATATGACCAGAGGAATGAGAAATGGCCCGATACGACTACGTAGCTCTGCCCATGAGAGCGAGTACGCCCACTTTTCATGTCTGATGATGCTGACAATGATTTGCAAAAGCGCGACCAGTACAATCGTCGCAAGTGTAATTTCGACAAGGCTGAAATTGTAGTGACCATAGACATTTTTCTGCAACAGGTAGTATGGCAGGGATAACGGTAGCAGTGCGACGGCGAACGGCAATCGGAACCAGCACAAAACCGCGAAAATAAGCAGAAACGGCAATGAGTAGATGGGATTGATTGAGAATATATGCGAATGTAGCTCTTTCGACAAAGGAAGATTGGGATTACCAATGATATAGTAGAGTGCCATCGAGAGTATAAGACCTGCCTCAATCAGTCGATTTGTCCAGAAAGAGGATGATTGAGGGTTGAGCTGCGATACTTTCGATAAGGGCAGTGTCTCCATATCTTCCACCTTAGTATGTGGCGATAATGGTATTCGAGCAAAGAGTGAATGCGTATTTTCTGTATTCATAGATATATCCACGAGATACACCTACTCCTCTTACATATGCATGAATATCGGCATTCATTATCAGGAGAAGGTATAGGTAATCACACAAAAGTATAGCAAAAAGGATGAGGTATGTCTATATAATAGGAGAAAAGAAAAAACGTTTTAGCATGAAGCGTTGAATTATCTCCTCTCCATGCTAAAACGCGAGAGATGGAGCTAATGTCTCAACGTTGTGACAAATTGGCGGAAGACATGCATATGATGGTCGATATCGTCCTGCGAATGCTGCACCGAAACCGTCCACTGGTCGTCGAGGCCGGGTGGGAAGAGGATGCCACGATTCGCCAAAAAGAGCCAGTAGGCATAGGAAAGTTGCATATCAATATCCCACCACGCACGATAGTTACGCGCTCGTTCGTAGCGGAACATGGCACAACCCTTTGCTCCTATCTGGGCAACGTGCATCGGCAGTTCAAAATCTTCGATGACGCTACGATAGCCGTCGGCAAGCTGTTTGGATAGGCCAATCGCGTGTGCATGAGCCTCTGGTGTGAAGATTTGTGTCAGCGTGACCAGAGCAGAGCGCATCGACATGGGATTGCCGTTAAACGTTCCGAGATGTAGTACCTCACCTGTGGCGATTTTATCCATGATGTCCTTACGTCCACCGAATGCTCCGATTGGCATACCCCCACCGATGGACTTAGCAAGACAAATCAGGTCTGGCTCGACGGGATACAGTTCGCTGATACCACCCGGCGCAACCGTAACACCTGTTTTTACCTCATCGAATACGAGCAAGACATCATGTTTGCGCGTGATATCACGGATGCGCTGCAAATAGCCCTCTTCTGGTAACACAATTCCAATGTTCATCAGCACTGCTTCGGTGATAACGGCAGCGACTTCACCCTCATGCTCGCTCAGGATGCGATCCAGTACCTCTGCATCGTTATAAGGAGCAATAATGACGCTCGCCTTTACATCCGCAGGAATGCCTTTTGTTGCAGGAACTGTGTTTGGCTTCTCTGCTGGCCCGGCTGCCTCAACGGAAGGCTTCGTACTCATCATGACGGTATCATGATGTCCATGATACGAACCTTCAATCTTGACAATCTTGTCACGCCCTTTGAAAGCACGTGCAAGGCGGAGCGCATCCATCGTCGCCTCTGTACCGGAATTGGAGAAGCGCACCTGTTCGATAGGAGCAAAACGACGCACAAGCTCCTCGGCAAGAAATACAACATCCGCTGACGGAAGTGAATAGAGAATGCCCTTGTCAACCTGATCACGCAGAGCCTCTACCAGTATGGGATGAGAATGCCCAACCAACAGGCTACCGAAGCCAAGATGGAAGTCAACATATTCGTTTCCATCAAGATCCCAGATGCGACTTCCCTGAGCATGGTCGATAAACAACGGATAAGGCGGAACGGCCTGGAACGAACTGGCAACGCCCAGAGGCAACGACGATTTCGCACGTTCGTGAATTTCATGAGAACGAGGCGTGCGGCTTTTGAATTCAGCCTCTTCG
>DAIQNC010000544.1:0-3245 GCA_036788655.1 Ktedonobacteraceae bacterium | reverse complement strand
CCCAGGTCGATTTGATGCAGGGCATGAATGTTGTCGCCGCCGCCGATATCGACACACAGCGAGCTTCCGCCGCATTTTACAGTATTGGCCTGACTGAAGAACAAGTGGTGGTATTACCAGCAAATGCAACCCTTTCCCAGGCAAATCAGGCAATCGAAGCAGGAAAACGCATCGTTACTTCTAACGCATCGCTTCTTCCAGAGCTATCAGCAGTCGAAGCAGTGGTCGAAGCTACAGGCATTCCGTCAATTGGAGCGCAGGTTGCCTATCGTAGCATCCTGGCACGTCGCCACATTGTCATGCTCAACGTCGAAACGGATGTGACTGTCGGTTATCTGCTCAAGCGCATGGCCGATGCTGCTGGCGTCATTTACACTACGTCCGCAGGTGATGAGCCGGGTTCGCTCAAAGAACTCTATGATTTCGCTACCACACTCGGCTTCGAGATCGTTGCGGCAGGTAAGGGTAAAAACAATCCTCTTAATCGCAGTGCCACACCATCTCAATTGATGGAACAGGCTCTACGACAGGATATGAACGCCAAGATGCTGACATCCTTTGTCGATGGCACGAAAACAATGGTGGAGATGACGGCTGTAGCCAACGCAACGGGGCTGGTTCCTGATATCAGTGGAATGCATGGGCCAATCGCAACACCCGATACACTTGCCCAGATTTTCTGTCCGAAGGAAGATGGTGGCATCCTGAACCAGCGTGGTGTCGTTGATTATGCGTTGGGAGATATCGCACCCGGCGTGTTCCTTATCATCACGACAGACCAGCCAAAGGTTGTCAAGGACTTGAAATATCTCCGTCTCGGCCCCGGCCCCTACTGGGCATTGTATCGTCCGTATCACCTTGCGAACATCGAAACTCCTATTTCAGTTGCTCAGGCCGTCCTGCTCAAACAGGCAACGCTCGCCGCAAAGGGCGCACCCGTTGCCGAGACCACCACCATCGCCAAACGTGATTTACGTGCTGGCGAAATATTGGACGGGCTTGGTGGTACAATGGTACACGGAAATATCGAGCGTGCGGAGACTGCGCGAGACGCAAGAATGCTCCCACTGGGGCTTTCAGTACGAGCATGTGTGCTACGCGACATCGAATGTGGTCAGACGCTGACCTACGATGATGTCGAGCTTGACGAGCAATCATTTATCGTCCACGCCCGTCGTCTCCAGGACATGCTCCTCTGAAAGAGGGACAGTGTATGAGTTGGTTCGATGAAGCGGTTGCGCGTAAGCAGAGAGAACAACGAGTCACAAGCCAGAAAAAACAGGAGCCTGTACCGAGCAATGTAACAGAGGTACAGCAGCGAGAAGTCGAGGCATTCAATCCCTTGCTGGAGCGATTGTTAAGCGAATATGGAGAGCGCGTCTACGGCAAAAGCATGTTTCAGAAACGCTTTCTAATACGTCTCGAACGCCCCGGCAAGAACCGAGACAAAACTTGGACATGGCACTGGCATCTCTACAGCCTCGTCAAAACCATGCAGAGCGTCGAAGTCCATCCCCACTTCGACGCCGCTGGCATGATTCAACGCTTTCTTCTAACAAGCGGCAACAAGGACATCGAAACAACAACTGCCGACGAACCTTCGATCAAAGAAGCACTCGTGTCGCTTTACATGGAATTGTAGTGTATCGACCTTTTCTATAAGCACACAAGGCGATGTAGGGACAGATGTATCACATCCGTGTTTACATACTCGATAGGCCAACACGGATGTGATACATCTGTCCCTATATTGCCTCTGCTATTACCGCCATTAAATCAAAAATCGGTTACTTGATAATGCCGTATTGCACTTTCATCAATAATATACGTTGCACGGACTGATTCACCCTATCCATACTCAACTGTCCCTGCTGAATTGCGGCCTTCAACGCCTCTACACTATTGGCAACATCTTGAGCGGTATAAGGACCTTCGACAAGATCATTACCCGCAATAATTGAAAGCACAACCGCCTTAGATATATCAGCTGTACCCGTGTACGACTGGACACCGCCCATATACAATCCATCTGTAATAACCACACCGTTATATCCTAACTCACCTCGCAACACACCATTGACAACCTTTGGCGATAACTCGGCAGGAACATTGGGGTCTAATGCCGTATCTACCACATCGGTAGTCATAATCATAGCAGGGTGGTCTTGCTGAATGAGCGTTTTATAAGGAACCCAGTCTATATTTTCAAGGTCTGTTTTGCTACGATTGACTACAGGCAATGATGTATGAGGATCATAGTTACCACCTTGTGGAAGCGAACCCAGGCCCGGAAAATGCTTGAGAGTGCCAATAATGCCATTGCTTTGCAGACCATTAAGAAAAGCACCTGCATAGGTCGATACAATTTGCGGATTATCACTAAACTGTCGTGTTACTAACAAATTAGTTGTTTGACCAACATCCACTACAGGAGCTAAATCAGTATTAATACCTGTACTTTGCATCCATTTTGCATCTTGTACCGCTTGACCTGTCGCAAAATTAGGATCACCAGAAGCGGTCATGTCTGATGCAGCAGGTACAGCACCGAACAATGTACTTAACTTTGCAACTTTTCCGCCTTCTTGATCTATAGCTATAAGAAGGGGTATCTTCGCATCCTGCTGTGCCTGTGCTGCAAATTGAGCCGCACCGCTTACCGTATCACTCGGTGCATTAAAGTTCCCATTTACATCTTGATACAAATAGCCACCCACATACTGCTGTGAAACCATATACTGCAACGCAGTATTGGGATAATCCGAGCCGAAATACTCGACCATGATGAGTTGCCCCAGTTTCTGGTCAAGTGTCATACCGCTCATGATTTGCTGCACCTTCGCAAGTTGAGCGCGTAACACTGCATCGGTCTGACTTCCATTCGCGTCGGCCTTCGTTGGGGCAGGGGTCATGCTCGCGGATGTGCTTCCTGTCGTATTTGATGATGACCCGGTACTTCCGAGAACATCACTACATCCTGATAAAAAGACCATCAGACAACAGAAAATGATGAATATATGGCTATAGGAATATTTTATGCGAGGAATTCGCAGTTTGTACATGGCAGTGGTACTCCGCTCCACATTCTAGCTTTTAGCTCAAGCGTCTATTTCTTCTTATCCAATATAACGATGTCGGGCATAGAAACAACTCTTTTTTCCATTAGTCCTATGCTACAGGCTATTTTAGCCTCTTTCTAGCTCACTGATGCTCGGAAATTTAGGCATTGTAAGCTTGTGATATAG
>DAIQNC010000543.1:0-3246 GCA_036788655.1 Ktedonobacteraceae bacterium | reverse complement strand
ACAGTATCCAGTTTGATATCTGTAATCTTCTGTCCTGCCTGTAATCCCATGTATTTCAAGGCACGTTCGTAGCTCTGGCGTTTCAGTGGGTCATGTACTGTCGTCGGATCAGGAACACTACTTGTCACATCAGCGACCATACCAGGGTTGATACCCCATGTCACCTGCGGCCCCAGACCATCGACATTGATTTCGTATACTGCATCGAAGGTCGCATCGGAGTCACTGGCGAGTTGACGCCATGATGCGACAGCTTGCTCGAACAGTTCACCTTTCGGTGCATAGGGGCGACCCTTGATATAGGCAAAGGTGATATCATCAGGAGCAACCATACCAGCACGCGCACCTGCCTCAATAGCCATATTGCACAGTGTCATGCGTCCTTCCATCGACAGATTGCGGATGGTCGAGCCGCTAAACTCGATAACATGCCCTGTGCCAACGCCAGTGCCAAGCTTACCGATGATGGCGAGTGCTACATCTTTCGCAGTGACGCCGGGAGCAAGTGTTCCCTCGACGCGAATATTCATCGTCTTCGGCTTTTTTTGCAAGAGACACTGTGTTGCCAGCACATGCTCGACCTCGCTTGTACCGATGCCGATAGCGAAGACGCCAAGCGCACCATGCGTCGAGGTATGCGAGTCGCCGCACACAAGCGTCATGCCTGGGAGCGTCAAGCCTTGCTCTGGCCCGATGATATGCACGATACCCTGACGGCTATCGCTCATATCGAAGAGCGTCAGGCCAAAGTCAACGGCATTCTGCTCCATCGTCGTAATGCAGAGTTCGCTATCCTTATCGACGACGTTAATCATCTTGCGTCCATTCACCGTTGGCACATTATGGTCAAGTACGGCGACTGTTGCATCGGGTCGGCGCACGGGAATGTGATTCTGTCGAAGGCCCGCAAACGCCTGTGGCGACGTGGCCTCATGCACGAGGTGACGATCAATGTACAAAATAGTGGACTCACCGGGAACATCACGCACCACATGCGCATCCCAGATTTTCTCAAACATAGTCTTCGGCATCTTGCATCTCCATAGATAGCAGTATGTGAGAAGTCTCACCGTTCTGAGGAACCCAAATTATCGCGGTGAGTCTCACAAAGGTTGTCTGTATATATGTTACATTCTATACCGTAAGAGGGGGTAGTTGCAAAATTGACTGTGCATTTTTTTGTGGCACAGAAAAATATTCATTAAGAGGAATGATATACTACGCATAAATAACTATCTTTCCTCTGTGAGAATGATATGAACGAGTACGATCTGTTCTCAGGTGATAGCAACGAATACATCAAACGTATTCCAGACAAGTCCGTTGATCTTATCCTCACGGACCCACCCTACAATCTGGGTTGCTATTCCACAGGCAACATCAGAGTATCATGGCGCAAAGATTTCAATAACGATGTGGCAGCATGGGACGCCACGATTTTTCAGCCTGCCGATTGGCTCGCAGAATTCCGCAGAGTTCTTAAACCGACTGGTAATATATTTGCGTTCACTAGCTATAATCTATTAGGAGAATGGCATCAATATTTTGATCCATTATTCGACACGTTTCAATTTATAGTGTGGCACAAAGTGAATCCTCCGCCAAAGCTGAGGCGAGCAGGATTTCTCAATAGTTGCGAACTCATCATCTGTGCATGGAATAAAGGTCATACATGGAATTTCACGCGGCAACGTGATATGCATAATTTCATAGAGTCGCCAATCTGTATGGGCAGAGAGCGCATCAAGAATCCCTTTCATCCGGCACAGAAACCCGTAAAGGTACTCAGTCACCTTATACAACTGGCAAGCAATCCTGGTGATGTAGTATTCGACCCGTTCATGGGCGTTGGTTCAACAGGTGTAGCCGCGTTGCAACTTGGGCGACGATTTGTGGGCATTGAGTTAGACCCGTTGTATTTTGAAGCGGCAACGAAAAGGATTCAGGAGTTACCACCTGCTCTTCCCACGCTAATGTAGGGGCGCCATTCATTGCGCCCGTGTCCGTATAAGTAGGGGAAGAAATCAGGCTCAACATGTGTTCTCTTCTCAGAAATCTATTTCTTTCTCTTGCGTAAAGCAGGTTTTAGCCGCAATAAAACAGCTTACATAACGCTGCAATACTATAAAAGGACATCCTTTTTCATGAAGAAAACCACGTATGACGACGCTCCTATAGAAGAGTTGATTAGAAACGAGACCATTGACAATAATCAAGCCATGCCCGATACTCGCTCCTGGCTTGTGCTTATTTTGCTCTGTAGCGCACAATTCATGGTTATTCTCGATTTTTCTATTGTCAACGTGGCGTTGCCTTCAATACAAAGAGACCTTGGTTTTTCGCCACAAAACCTGCAATGGATTGTGAGTGCTTATTCCCTGACATTCGGCGGTCTGCTCTTGCTTGGCGGACGAGCAGGAGACTTGTTTGGGAAGCGTCGGCTGTTCATGGCGGGACTGGTGATATTTGGACTCGCCTCGTTTTTAGGCGGACTGGCACATTCTCAGGCGTGGTTGATTGCAGCCCGTGCCGTTCAAGGTATTGGAGCCGCCCTCGTCTCACCTATATCGTTTTCACTCATAACCACAACATTTCAGGAAGGCCCGGCACGGAACAGAGCATTGGGAGTAGTAGGAGCAATCGCTTCATGTGGTTTCGCTGCTGGCGCAATTCTGGGCGGTGTGCTTACCGCAGGCCCCGGTTGGCGTTGGATATTGTTCGTCAACGTTCCGGTTGCAATTGCAGCATTCATATTCTCACCCATTCTCCTATCAGAGACAGCAAGACAGAAAGGTGAACGCCAGATTGATGTGCCTGGCGCCTTCGCTGTAACCGCTGGCCTTGCCATACTTGTCTATGTGCTTTCTCAAGGCAATACCATAGGGTGGGGATCGCCACAGACGCTCGGACTATTCACCCTTGCCGTCGTTTTGCTTGTGGCATTTGTCATTATCGAGTCTCATGTGAAAGCACCGCTCGTTCGACTGAGCATCTTCCGCTTACGCACACTTACGGGGGCAAACCTGGTTGGTTTACTCGGTCCTGGCGTACTGGGAGCCATCATTTTCATTCTCACGCTCTATATGCAAAATGTACTGGGCTATTCCGCAATCACAACCGGGTTGGCGTTTCTCCCACTGGCTATCGTCATCCTGATTGCATCGAATGTTGTATCGCCATTTGTGCCGAGAGCAGGTATCAAGCGTTTGCTGGTAGCAGGAATGATTGTCATGGCAATAGGGTTGC
>DAIQNC010000542.1:0-3257 GCA_036788655.1 Ktedonobacteraceae bacterium | reverse complement strand
TTCTTTTTGAGCAGCGCAAAGACGGTATCCCATTGCTGTTGTGAAGTTGGTGGAAGCATACTGGGAGTTCGCATCAAATTTTTGAGCAGACGTGCCACTCCCTGTTCAGCATACCAGAATGGTGCGTAGTAAATATGACGTTGCGGCTCCATCTCATCGCCACTTGCGACATAATAAACATCATCAGGAAGTAATTGTTCCTCTGGAGATGTGATATTTTCATCCGCAGGTTCGATGAACACTTCGGTCTCACGTTCAAGCTGTTCCAGTGCCGCAGGTAAGGCATCTAGTGGAGTGTGCAGGATATCGGCAGAGGTTCGCATCAAATCGCCTTCATAGAGAAAACAGTGACCATCATCGTTCGCAGACTGTGACAATACATACTTGATGCCCGTTGAAAGGCGCGGCACACTATCAGAGGGTAGGCCAAGTTTAATAGCAATATCATCCGCAGTACGGAAGCCGATGCCATGCACCTCTTTCGCAAGCTGATACGGGTTTTCGCGTATGACCTTGATCGACTCTTTGCCATACTGCTTATACACACGAGTCGCAACATTGATAGAGACTTCATGCGATTGCAAGAATAAATGCAATTCCTTAATCTCATTCTGCTCCGACCATGCGCTGATAATGCGGTCTCGATCCTTCGTCCCCAGTCCTTTGACCTCACTCAGGCGTTCCGGTTGCTGCTCGATAATTGCAAGTGTCTGTTCACCAAAGTGGTCTACGATAAGCTGCGCCTTTTTGGGGCCGATACCTTTGATTAAACCCGAACTCAGATAGCGCACCATGCCCTCAGTTGAGGCCGGAAGACGCTGCACGTAGCTTGTGACGTGCAACTGGCGTCCGTATCGAGGATCGTTTTCCCACTCGCCCTCGACGGTGAGCAATTCGCCTACGTGAAGCCCTGGCAAGATACCGACAACAGTGGTTAAATCGTCGCGGAAGAGGCGCCCGCTATCGTTCATACGAAAACGCGCAACGGTATAATGATTATCCTCGTTACGAAAAACGATATTTTCTATGGAACCATCTAATCTGGGCATATCAATCTGCCGAATCTATTCTGTGGCAAAAGGTGAAACATTCCATTGCTATAGTAGCATACAACGCGGCAACACGTCGAGCAAGTTTTTACAGAACCTGAAAAAATATGGCAGTGGTTGTATAATGAAAGAGAGCATGAAGAAGTATAGTGATTGAGAAAGAAGTTGTACATGACTGATACATCATCGAACATGTCTGATGCTTCGGATATGTCAAAAATAGCAATATCATCAGATGCACAAAAGGCTCAGGTGCAGGATCAGTTTAGCCGAACCGCAGAAGGGTACGTCGCCAGCTTCTCCCATCGTACAGGCAAAGACCTGACACGTATTATTGAGTTAGGTGAATGGAACTCGCAATTGAAAGCACTTGATATTGCCACAGGCGGTGGACATACGGCTCTCGCTGTCGCACCTCATGTTGCTCATATTACCGTCTCCGACCTGACACCACGAATGCTCGAAAAGGCACGGGCATTTCTCGAAGAGCAAGGCGTGACCAATGCAGACTATCAGATTGCCGATGCGGAACAACTTCCGTTCGCTGATGCCAGTTTTGATCGCGTCACCTGTCGTATCGCGCCACATCACTTTCCCAACATCGCTCAGTCAGTGCGTGAGGTGGCACGAGTTCTCAAACCCGGTGGTCTCTTTCTGCTGATTGATTGTATGGCTCCCAGTGACGCTGAACTCGACACATTCGATAATAAGGTTGAGAAATGGCGCGATCCTTCACATGGTCGTTCCTGCACGTCCGAAGAGTGGGAACAATTCTTCACACAGGCAGGACTGCATATCGAACAGGAAGAGTTCTTCCGCCGAACACACCGCTACGATGATTGGACAACACGCTCACAGCTTCCAACCAACGAAAAAGTTGCATTAGAGCAGTTTATTCTCTCTAGTGACGAGCGTATACGTCACTACTTTGAGGTTGTTGTGCGCCCAGACACACATCTGGACAGCTTTTCAAACGATTTTATCCTCCTCAAAGGACGTAAAATCTCACAGCAAGTTGGACAATAACGTTGAGTTGTTGTTGTAGTTACTTTGACAATGTAACAAACGTTACAATAACATATTGTTGAATAGCGGTGAAGCCATATGAGTAGCATCAGTAAATATCAGAGAGATATAGACAACATGGGTCAGTTTGCATCACTATCTCACTATCTTCCGTTCAAACAGGCGATAAGACTTGCTGGCAAGCGTGTACAAACAGTGATGGTAGCGAAACTATTACATGCAGTCAGTCATGCTACCACATCCAGGCAGTTGAATCGTGCAGTGAATAAAATTCAGGAGCGATTGTGGAGCATACACACATCACAGAGTACCGAGCGGCTTCGTATTGCTGATCAACTGATAGATGTCCTTTCGACACAGATGCTCTTTGCTCCTTCACCAGATGTACGAATGACGGCGGCTAGCTTACTCCGTATGTTGATTCAAATGGGGTTATCTTCGCAACCTGGGAATACCTTTGCAACGTTTGTTACGGCTATTGTACGAGCGAGTAAGTTGGCAAAGCCTAACGAACAGGAACGATACACGTATCTCACATTGCTCTTCGAGTGCTTCTGGCCTTTCCGTGATCCACACCCGGCATTTTCGCGCCAGCAATTTCCCTCGAATGCCATCTTTTATCCGCTTGCTCCCCTGCTCAACACGTTGACACACGAGGAACAAGAAATGCTTCTGGCTATTTTCTCAGAACTTCCGAGGCTTGACGAGAGCGAATTCACTGATTATTTGCTCCCATTCGCCTTACAGTGGTCACAGCATAGCGACTCACAATGCCGACGAAGTGTGTGTGGCATACTTGCACGCATGGCTCATGAGCAATCTCGTGAAGCATTGCGTAGACTCACACGAGACTCAGAAGCGACTGTTCGCGCTCGTGCGTGTAATGCGATTCAACATTTTCTGTAGGGTAATCTGGCTATACACATTGTTGAGCCTCATTCTTTACGATATAATGTCTTATATAAGAGTTGTTGACAGAGAAGACAAAGAGGTAGATTGTTCTCGCACACATTCCCGATGGCAAAGACAGGCACAACATGAGCAACAAGATTACCTATCGGCAACAATTTACGCGCTGTGGAAAAGAGCGTTGCCGTAAGTGTCGAGAGGGCGAGGGACACGGACCATACTGGTACGCCTACTGGAGTGAAAAAGGGCGTACCGTCAGCAAGTATATCGGCG
>DAIQNC010000541.1:2814-3268 GCA_036788655.1 Ktedonobacteraceae bacterium | reverse complement strand
GCTCCGGCAGCTTGCCAGTCATATTCAACGAGTGCGAACCCGTCTGCCGGAGCCGCACCGATGGGTTGAGCCATGATATCCTCAACACTCCATGGATGATCCTGATACATGACCAGTTCGTAGATATGCCCGTTGGCTCCCATCGCGCTCGTGTAGGCTATCTGCTGCGTCTTGCCAGCAGACCAGTTAGAGCCTGTAAGCATCGCGTCTTCAAGTTCTGGCCCACCTGCGGTGCGCGTCACATCATAGTCGCGCCACGTCCCCTGCTGCTGTAAGCGCATCTCGTGAATATGATTGTCTGCACTCTCATAGGCAATATGGATGCTGTTATTCAAAGGCCATTGGTAAGCAACAATATTGCTTGGCATAGTTTATCTCCTATATTTCCTGTATGTTTGCTCTTTACTGCTATCACGTGCGAATTCCCCATGTTGTGACGTGATTTATCACGTCC
>DAIQNC010000541.1:282-2804 GCA_036788655.1 Ktedonobacteraceae bacterium | reverse complement strand
CGCGTGAACCGTCGCAGGTGACACGCACGTGATAAATCACGTCACAACATGGATCTCATGTCACAACATGGAGATATTGTTCATCATCCTGCGAATTTTCGTCGCACGGTTCCTTTGATGTCGGTTTTGAGCCAGAAGAGGTCGCCGGACTGCGGATATTGTTTGCGTTCCGCGTCGCTCAGGCCGTCCCATGCGGTAGTGATGAAGAGGTCGGTGAGGTCTGGGCCAGCGAAGGTGCAACTTGAGGTGTGGGGAACGGAAACATGCACCACGCGCTCAATCTTGCCATCGGGGTCATAGCGAATAACTCTGCCGCCGTAGTAGCGTAGACTCCACAGAAAGCCCTCGCTATCAATGGTCAGGCCATCGGGTACACCGGGCAGGTCGTTTGTCTTCACGAATGGACGACGATTTTTGATAGTGCCGCTATCAGCGTCGAAATCGTAAGCATAAATGACCTGTTGTGGGGAGTCTGTCAGGTACATGGTGCGATTATCGAGGCTCCAAACTAAGCCGTTCGGCATTCCTAAGCCCGTATCCATCGTCGTGACCTTGCCATCAGGGTCGAGCTTGTACAGGTTGCATTGAGGCGTTTTGCAGACATCGGGCGGGTCGCACATATCGCCAGCCCAGAAGCGTCCCTTCACGTCGATATTGCCATCGTTGAAGCGGCGATTGGTCTGTCCCTGTATGGGATTGTTGATGCTCGTCATCTTGTGCGCCTGTGGATCCCAGGAGACGAAGCCTTTGTTTGTTGCCATGACGAGACCGCCGCGCTCTTTCAATGCCATGACGCCTATCTCCGCACCTACCGCAACAACTTCGTACTGCTTATTGGTGATATCCATTTTATAGTAGCATTCATTCTTGATATCGAGCCAGTACAGGCGTTGCTCGTCGTCACTCCAGAAGGAGCCTTCGCCCAGTTCGTTCGTCACGCTTAAAAATTGTTGAGCCGTTACCATATATGTTTCCTCATCATTGTGGATATATGTCTATTTCTATCTGTAGACCGATACTTTATTGTCGGCGTGTGTTCATAACGCGCATCCATTGTGTCAGGAAACACATCTTGTATGGTACACGCTAACAATGAAGTGTCGGTCTACAGATAACGTTTGAGGAAATGAAACCACAAAAAGGTTAGGTAACGGTAAAAGACCTTTCGCTAATGGCTCTACCAGCGGTTTTGCACCTGTGCGCGAATGTAAGTGTCGTATACCTGCTGAACTTTGTTCATTGTGTCCTCGCTAAGTGGTGGCAGTGAGGCGGCTTGCACGTTGCTTTCAATCTGCTCCACGTTCTTTGCTCCAGCGATGGCACTGGTCACTTCGGGGAACATCAGTATCCAACGCAGAGCCAGTTCTGCCATTGTCGCGCCCTCTGGCACGAGTGAGCGTAGCTGCTCGACGGCCTGTAGACCTGTATCATAATCGACGCCGGAGAAGGTTTCGCCCTGGTCGAAGGATTCGCCGTGTCGGTTGAAGTTGCGGTGATCGTTTTCGGCAAACTGCGTATTGGCATTGAATTTTCCGGTTAGCAGACCACTGGCGAGCGGCACACGTGCCAGGATGCCAACCAGATGCTCGTGTGCGGCGGCAAAAAACTGCTCGGCTGGCTTGACGCGGAACATGTTAAAGATAATCTGTACGCTCTGCACATTGGGATAGGTAATGGCTTTGAGAGCCTCGTCTACGCGCTCCACGCTCACACCATAGTAGCGAACCTTGCCCTGCTGTACAAGGTCGTCGAGGATGTGGAAGACCGATGGCATATCGTAAACCTCAGAGGGTGGACAATGCAGTTGTAGCAGGTCGAGTGTCTCGGTCTGCAAATTTTTCAGGCTTCGTTCAACGAAACTCGTCAGGTTTTGACGATTATTGTAGCCCTCGGCGGTATGTGGATTGAGGCGACGCCCTGCTTTCGTAGCAACGATAATTCGCTCGCTACGCTCTCTGCGAACCTGCGCGATAAGCTGCTCGGAATGCCCATCGCCATAGACATCCGCCGTATCAATGAAATTGACGCCCAGGTCAATCGCTTTATGCAACGCGGCAAGCGAGGCTTTATCATCGGTGCTGCCCCACGCATCGCCGCCGATGCCCCATGAGCCGAAGCCAATCGTGGAGATAGTATATCCTGTTCGGCCTAATGCACGATATTCCATAGCATGTCCCCTCGTCTTGTTGTTATTTGATATTTGAACACATTGTAGGGGCGTAATTCATTGCGCCTGTATGTAATACGAATATGGGGACATGTGCGATGATGAAGATTGATGATGTGGTTGCCAACTGTGGTGATGAACTTTGCGAATTACGATGGACATGGGTTGTGTGGCAAGCAGAGTGTAGTGATGAACGTTGACAAAATAATATGGACATTCGAGGTGTGGTTACCCAGGGTGTGATGAATCAGACCCCTACACTATGTCGGTGAAGTTTTCCTCACTATGACAAGCTAGCAGCCATAGTGTAGGGGTCTGATTCATCACACCCTGGTAACCACACCCTGACAACCAC
>DAIQNC010000541.1:0-221 GCA_036788655.1 Ktedonobacteraceae bacterium | reverse complement strand
TGCGCGTGGTCATCGGGTTTGACTTTAGGCCAGACTTTACGAACAATGCCATCTTTATCAATCAAAAACGTCTCTCGGTTCACGCCCATGTATTTCTTGCCATACATGTTTTTCTCTTTCCACACACCGTATTGTTGCGAAACGGTGGTATCGGTATCTGAAAGCAGAGGAAAGGACAGACCGTATTTGTCGGCAAATTTCTGATGAGATGCAACGTCGTC
>DAIQNC010000540.1:0-3274 GCA_036788655.1 Ktedonobacteraceae bacterium | reverse complement strand
GAATACAGCCCTTCGTAGAACCCGATTTATCGATGGGTTCGACCTCATGAACCCATCGATAAATCGGGTTCTACGAAAAATGTATCGTTATCGGGTTGCCATCGACGAGGACGCCGACAATGAATTGTCGCACTACAAACAGGGAGTGTTTCATGAGCCAGACACATATACCTGCATCACCAACTATCAGTATCGACGATGCATTTTTGCAACGTTTCAAATGGTGGGGGCCGGGCTGGTCTGCTGTGACCATGCTATTTATCGTGGCAATAGACTATACAATTCTTCATGACGAATCCAGTTACTTTCACGATTGGCGTTTCCCTGTGATTATTGCGCTTTCGTGTGCGATAGTGGCAATATATGCTTCATGTATTCTATTTATGCGACGTTTCACAGCATGGCCTCCACCATTCAAAATAGCTTTCTCTGTCTGGCTTTGCCTCTACGTTATTGTTGTGTTGCTTACTCTCATAAATCAGGCGTTCGCGTGGTATTTCTTTGCGGTGTTTGGAACCTCACTTTCCATGATGACCGGGCGTCGTCTCATCGTGTTAGTAACGATTCTCTTTTTATCTGTCTGTGCGGTCAATGGATATTTCACGCAGCCTTTCAATACAGATAATATTGGCGGCATTGTTGGACTCGCCTTGAGCTTTTATGGAACGACCGCTATTTCTCTTGTGATGCAAACACTGCTCCGCGAACGTTATACACGCAACCGTCTTCTGCAAGAACTCGCGCAGACCAATACAGAGTTAGCCGCCGCTCATCAGAAATTGGCGGAGACTGCCACTCAGGAGCAAGAGCTAGCGGTGCTTCGTGAGCGCACTCGGCTTGCACGTGAGATGCATGATACGCTTGGTCATGCACTGGTACTCGTGACCGTCAAGCTAGAGGTGGCACAACGTCTGCGTGAGCGCGATCCGCAACGCTGTGAACGCGAACTTGAAGCGGCTCAGGAGATTGTACGAGAGAGCATGAACAATCTGCGTACCTCTATCGCTAACCTGCGCTCCCCGGCACTTGAACATGAACCTGTGTGTCGCGCTCTCGGCAATGTCGCACATGAAATAGCACAGCGTACAGGCATCCATGTGAATTGCACCATCGCCTCCGATATCGACACGCTCCCCGAACAGGTGGAGGAGACGCTCTGGAAAGTTGGACAGGAGGCACTCATCAACATCGAGAAACATGCACACGCCAGTACACTTACACTTCATGTGAGCCGACACGATGCACGAGTGCTGATGCGTATCGAGGACGACGGGGTAGGCATTCCTGATACCCTGACGTGTACAGGTTGCAAAAGTCCCGAAGGCCATTATGGATTGCGCGGCATGAGGGAGCGCGTCGAGAGTTGCGGAGGCTGTATTCAGATAAAGGCAGGACAGGGGCATGGCACGATTGTCGAAGTAGAGTTACCTCTGATAGAAGTAACGGCATAATAACGTTTCCAATAAGATGAGTTTCTTATAGACATATGAAACTCTTTACAAGCGCAAACGTATTTATAAGTGGACACCTCTATATTGCTATTGACTTTATGCTGAGAGGAGTCCTACAATTTTATTGCTATAGAAGAGATATATACTACTATAGTAGATGAGCAAATTGCTAAGTAGGCACTTTCTCCATTGACGTTTGCCATTGGAGAGGTTACAATTCTTGAAGATACGAACGTATTGTTGTGCTGCTAGCGGATTGCGAACATCTTAATAGTATGCATAAAACGCTACTGGAGAGGTATAGAGCAGGGGTTGCTCGACATACGTTTCCAGAGGGAGTGATCATTCATGGGTTACTTATGGGGTTCCAAAACCAAAGGCGAGACAGAGATAAGCAAGTCGGCTCTTGGCGAGGGAGCCAGCGGTGACATTGTTGTTGTCGTCGGAAATGGGCTAGTAAACGGTAATCTCATTCGCATTGGTTGCAGGATGGCAAAAGTAGCCAAACGCAAAGTCCATCTCGTCCACGTCATTGAAGTTCCACGCACAGAAGCCATTAACGCTGTCCTTCCCGAAGCATCGAAGCGAGCAGATTCATTGCTAAAAGAGGCAATGGAGATTGCGAAAGAGGTAGGATGCGAGGCCGTTGCAGAGGTTGTGCAGGCGCGTAGTGCTGGCCCTGCGATTGTGGAAGAGGCACGAGACCATCATTGTGCCGTCATCTTCATCGGAATAGTACGAGACAACAAGTGTTTCCATAACGAGATTAGCCAGACAGTTTCTTATGTGCTGTGCAATGCGGCCTGTCGTGTCTGGGTTGTGCAAGACCCGGATCAGCAGAAGCCTACACAGGCACTTCCAGCACAGGTAGCTACAACCGCCACCGTCTGAGCAGACTATACAACAGGGGACAGAACATACAAGCATCTGTCCCCTTTATGTATACCGAAAACTATACAGACGACTCAAAAAAGTCGCCTGAGTATTGTATTCGTCAAATATGGCGAACGAAACTCGGTATATGTCCCTTCCCGCACGTTCGGTACAGGAAACAAACGTGCGGAAAGTGGCTTGTTCAAGCGAACGGCCAGCGTTGCAACATCGAGTAGGAGTCGGGCCACCTCATTGACAGGTGTATCAGCCGGAAATGGTACAGTGTCGAGTCCTGTTCCACACACCGCCGAGTAGAGCAATAGCTGGTGGGCGTTGATATGCCCTTCTGACCATCGTTGACCAAGCAGCCTGTCCTCCAGTACAGGGAGCATCAGGCCGTTATAACCACACGTTGGCAAATTGGTACTTTTCAAGGCCGCCGTTATCGCGGCAGATACCGCGAGTGTTCCAGCCTCACCAAAGCGTCCCATTCCATATTGCTCCAGAGCCGCTACAATGCTATCATCCGCCATTGGTGCAGGTGAGAGATCAATGCCCCCGAATTTCAGCGCATTCTCATGAGCAATTGTTTGTGCTAGCTCAACAACGGGTTGCGCCTGTGCAAGCAGTTCTTCCCGTAACACTCCACTGAAATAAGGAAGCGAAGCACCTTGTCCTCTTTCTTGATGCAGACGTGTAATGGCATCTGCGACAATTCCAGCCCCCTGTAGTCCAAGCGAAAGACTTGTCGGTCCATCATGATAAGCCGAGGGAAAAAAGGGACTTCCCGGCGCGACACAGGCTAACATCGCAAAGCGAAAATTGCCGGAACCCTCCTCCGTCTCATGTGCCAATCGCTGAATCACCTGAGCAACCGGCAAGGCAGCCTCTTCACGAATGCCGTGTTCAACGCTGGCAAGTTGCACCGTCATATTGAGCGCACTCGTAGC
>DAIQNC010000539.1:274-3290 GCA_036788655.1 Ktedonobacteraceae bacterium | reverse complement strand
CTTTATTCTTGCTTGCGTATACTACAGTCAGGCGCGGCTCACGTGGAAAGAAACGAAGCTAGCGTGGGTCTATATTCTTGTGCTATCTATCGTGCTGGTCGTTGCCAATTATCTCATTACGGCAGGTCAGGTTATGCAGGGAGTCGATGTGACACGTGAACACATTCTCTTTCGCTTACCTTTCTTCACGCTGATAGGCAGACCGCCATTTTTCGGGCCGGGTCGTCTCACATTTAGCGTCGAGAGTATCACCTTTGTGCTGACACAGCTTATGCGTAACATCAGCATTGGCCTGTTTGTCGTCCCCATTACCTACACAATCGACCCTTCATTGATGGGTGTTGCCTTTAAGGGAATGGGTGCATCCGATAAAATTGCCTATTCTATCGACCTGTCACTACGTTTCCTGCCGAGCCTTGCACGTGACTTCATGACCACTTATGACGCGCAACGTGCAAGGGGCTTCGAGCTAGAGAAACTGCGTGGCGGTGTCTTTAGTAAAATAGCGCGACTCGCGCCCATGCTCGTCCCCGTCGTCATCGGCTCCATCGTCGAGGCCGAGGACATCATCAGTGCGATGGAGCTACGTTGCTTCGGCGTTGGCAAGCGCACATGGCTCACCGAACTGCACGCACAGCGCATTGACCGTATCCTCATAATCGGCTCTGGCGTTTTATTTCTGCTGGTAACGCTACTCGATATCGTCGGTGCGTACACGATGGTGAGCTACTTGCATTTTCTGCACGTGCAGGGGATACCGAGAGTGCTAGCACCTTGACAAATATGGTATAGTATGTGCGATGCACCAGTAGCTCAATGGATAGAGCATTTGACTTCGGATCAAAGGGTTGCGGGTTCAACTCCTGCCTGGTGCGCTTTTCATGCCATTTTTGCTTCTACAAAGCCAATGCGTTGCTAGTTCGAGTCCTGCTGATATTAAAGCTCATAGTCTGCTGCATACCGTACATGCTTTTCCTGGTTGTTCACCGTAGGTATAAGTCGCAAGAAGTTTGTTGTATTGTTCACATGAGTGATAGGAAGCAGGTACACTTTTTGCGTGTCAGGGCTGTATACAGCAAAGTAGTCAACATCATTCTCATAACCCATTCTCTTTGACTCTGCTCTCCCTTTTTGTCCTTTCATTAGCAGACTGTAACCATTAAATTGCAACGTTGCTTTGTCTTTTGATAGCCACGCTGTTTTACACTGTATTTTCCAGAACTTTCCTTCTGCATCCTCAATAACGAGATCATAGCGATGCATATACCCGTTCGGAGTCAATACGGTATATCCTACCTGAATCAGTGCTGCTGCAATCACAGCCTCACTTTCCGCACCAGCTGATCCCTTTAACCCCTTTTCCTTTGGCGTTGGTCGAAAATAATCCATATATTTCACTTCCTACATCTAATATCTATCTTAGCTATCAGGCAATTTTAATCAAAACCCACAAGAACTTCTTGATGTATACTTGTAAGACTTTGTTCCACTTCTAAAAACTGTGCGGCTAATCCTTTTTGTAACCGTTTCCCGTTTCTACTTGCCCAATCATAATGCTCTTTGACATGGCAATTAGCACAAAGAACCTCGCATTTCGCCATTTCCTTTTGGATTCTTTCCTTGCTAAATCCTCGATGAACGGCTTCTGCGAGGATAAATTCTTTTTGCTCAGGATTAAGATGATGGAATTGCAAAGTCGCAGGATGAGTTTCACCACATCGAACACATTTCACTTCTGCTTTAATCTGGTTATAAAATTCCCATAATTTCCTTTTGCGCTCATGAACTCTTGCAACCCTTCGCTCCTTATTCCTTTGATGCCAGTCCCGTTGATAGTCGCGCATATATTCTCGATATGATTCTGACTTGTACTTACTTTTATCTTTCCACGGCATAAATATCTGTATACCTCATCTACTAACAAATTTATAGATGAGAATATATCACTAATTAGCTCTAGTGGCAATAGGCTAGAGGAGCTATTAGATAAAGAAGATTTAATTATTCATTTCCGTGTCAATAACTTATTGCGCTTCCCAGAAATGCCTAACATGCTCGGCAAGCAAACGCCCTTGTGTGCGACCAGCTTGCGCGGAGGCAGCACGACGACTGGCATCGAGCGGATTTGGCCCTCTCGCAACTGTTGATGCTTCGTCAGGCGTTATCACCAGCATCTGGGAGCCAGACCGTTCGAGAACCGCCTGTTCGTCCTCAAAACGCATAAAGGGGAGAGCATACTGAGCGTTCTGTGCAGGGACATCCATGGCTTCGGCTCTCAGAATAAGGACAAGTTGATATCCCTGTGCGATATCGGCATTGGTTCCCGAACGAACGCCACCATCGACATAGCGATGATTGCCGATAGTAACGGGCGGATAAACACCGGGAACAGCACAACTTGCCGCAACCGCCAGTGCTAAAGGTACACCTGTATCGCGGTCGAAACGAACTGCTTCCCCGGTATGGGCATCGACAGCAGTTATGACGAGATGTGGAATCTGAGGCCATTGCTGTACAGGGAGTCGAGACGTAATGATGTCGATGCGTTCCTGTTCCGGCATGGTCTTCGCTGCCAATGCTGCCGCTCCAATACGCGCCCGTCCCGTTTGCGCGTCCGGTGCGCCGATTCCGGCTGCGAATACATGCATAAGCTCGTTCATATCGAACGACACCACCTGCTCTTTCGTTTCCTCAATCGGTTGAAGCTGACGTGCATAGAGTGTTTCAAGGGGGACACCGCTCGTGATTTGTGCGCCAACGACTGACCCTGCTGATGTTCCCACCACAAGTTCTGCATTGCTCACATCAAGACCACCATCGTGAAGTCCGAGTAGAATGCCTATTTCCCATGCAATGCCAGTAGTTCCACCACCACCAAGAACCAGTGCTTTCGTTTGCTGTTGTGTCGTTTCGGTCATCTGTTTGGCCTCTTTCCTAACGAGATATATGTGATTCAATGGGTTGCTATCAGATACGTTATATCATAAAAATATTGTAATGATGAGCGAGAATATGT
>DAIQNC010000539.1:0-264 GCA_036788655.1 Ktedonobacteraceae bacterium | reverse complement strand
GACGATTAGCGCACGTCTGCGATACATCGTCAGACTACAGATAGGTTAAAACTTGCACCTTCTCTCTCTCTATGATATACTTATCTCATACCCCCACCAGGGGGGTAGGGGAACATGAGTATGTGCTTGAAAGGGAATAGACAGATGCAGGCAGATAAACAGGATGTGTTGAAACGATTGAATTATATTGAAGGACACCTCGGCGGCATTCGCAAGATGATCGAAGAGGATAAGTATTGCGTCGATGTTTTGCGCCAAACCTAC
>DAIQNC010000538.1:0-3299 GCA_036788655.1 Ktedonobacteraceae bacterium | reverse complement strand
ACAACTGGCCTATGCCTGAGTTCCCTGTCCCAATGATAACTTTTTTGTAGCCTCGTTGCCGACAAACATCTATCGCGTGGCGCAACAACATCGTTCCAAGTCCGCGCCCTTGCATATGCTCCGCCACCGCGACATTCTTGATTTCGATGCACGCCTCATCCTGCGGGTCAAGATGAATAACACCACAGGCCACGTCGTCATCGAACAGCACAAAGAGATAGCCACGCCCCAGATAGCTATGAATGAGCCGCTCCGAAGGGTCCGCAAGCAAAAGCAGGTCCATGAATGATTCTCTGGAAGTGTCGATTTCCTTGATATTCATGAACCTGCCTTTCCTGTAAGCATGTTGCTGTTGAGATAGTATACAATACAAGGCTTTCAGAATGCTACCATTCTCTCCTTATGCCGTACCCAAGTGCAGACAGATAGCCATAAAATGCAAAACGGTGAAACCAGGTAGCTATTTGTCCGGGTGTATAACTCTTTTCGTTCTCTAACCACCAGACGATAGTACCGATCAGCACATGGGAGAGCTGCGTGGCAGGCAGTTCTTCGGGTGGGGCTGGATCAAGCTGTTTATTGGATTCCATTTGTTGTTCCCACCGTCTCTCTTGTTCAAACATGATGTTCATGGTGTACTCGCGCATTCTGGTGGCAAACCACGGACTGCCATTTTTTCCCAGTAAAGCCCGATACAGCCGGGCATGTTGCTGAACATGCTCAAAGAACTGTACCCATATCTCCGGTGTGTTCTCCATTGCACTTTGACCAGGATCTTTGTGGATAGGCTTCATATTCTCTACAAGTTGGTTCGCGGTTTCCTCAAAAATCTTTGCCACTAGATCATATTTATCTTGATAATGGCGATAGAACGTGGCCCGGTTGATCATGGCGCGTTCCGTAATATCGCCTACCGTGATGGCATCAAAGCCTTTCTCCGTAATCAGTTCAATCATCGCTTCTTGCAAGAATTTATGTGTACGCCGAATGCGTAAGTCAGTCTGTTCTTCGTGCGACATTTTTTCCTCGGTGTTGCATATGTCACAAAAGTTCATTATTGATGCTTGTCTGGTGTTCCAGTTCAAGCTACACTATCTATTGTAACACATTGATGCCTTTGCAACACATTGTTGCAATATTCGATAGAAGAAGAGAACATAGTTACGCCACGTATATGTCTCGCCAGAAGAGAGAAAAGTATATGAGTCATTGGACAGTAAACGATATCCCCGACCTGCATAATAAGATTGTGCTAGTGACAGGTGCGAATAGAGGTCTTGGTCTGGAGATGACGCGAGCATTGGTCACGCATGGTGCTCACGTCATTATGGCGGTTCGGAATCTGAACCAGGGATACCTGGCTGAGGCTACCATCAAGCAAACGGTTCCTGATGCATCACTAGAAGTCATGGCATTGGATTTATCCTCACTAGCTTCGGTGCGTGCGTTCGCGGCTCGTTTTGTGCAAACTCACGATCACCTTGATGTGTTGTTGAATAATGCTGCTATTACGGCTATTCCTCAACGGCAGGAAACAATGGATGGCTTTGAGATGCAGTTTGGGACGAACCATCTTGGGCATTTCGCATTGACTGGTCTGCTCATCCCAACACTGGTTATTACGCCAGGAAGCCGAGTTGTAACAATGACCAGCAATGGTCGTCGCACCGCTCGCCAACTTGACTTCGATGATTTACAGAGCCATCACTCGTACAGTCGTTGGGGAGCATATGGAAAGAGCAAACGTGCCAATCTCCTCTTTGCCTTTGAACTGCAAACTCGTTTCACGGCAACTGGCGTCAGCACCATCAGCATTGCGGCACATCCGGGTGGAGCGAACACCAGTGTACCAGGCACTGATAATCACCTGTCGCCTCTTGAACACTTCTTCTTTGGACTCGTTAGTCAGAGTGCAGCGATGGGTGCGCTACCGATGTTATATGCAGCAACGACTCCACATGTCACTGGTGGGGAACTGGTTGGGCCAGCACACTTTGCTCATTCACGCGGATATCCAGAGGTGGATCGTCATGCCAGCAGAGAATATGATCGGGTCGATGCTGCACGTTTATGGAAGATGTCAGAGGAGTTGACCGGAGTGACATATGATGCGTTACACCAGCACTCAGAGCCACAAAGACCGGGTGTGCTTTTTGAAAGATAGCGTATACAAGGCTATCATAAGGAGGATTTCATGGCTGAGATACATAGCTTGAACGATTGGGATCGTCAGGTCATCGAAGAGTTCCGCGCCAACGGTGGTAACGTCGGTGGCCCGTTCGCTGGTGTCCCCGTACTGCTACTGACAACGACGGGCGCAAAAAGTGGCGAACCTCGTACTCGCCCCCTGGTCTACCTGTCCGAAGGCGGTCACATTTACGTGTTCGCTGGCAACAGAGGTGCGCCAACTAATCCAGCATGGTATCACAATCTGGTCGCGCATCCTGATGTGACCGTCGAGGTTGGTACAGAGAAGTTCGAGGCCAGAGCTATCGTCGTCGATGATGCAGAGGCAGAACGTCTCGGTCGCATCCAGTTACAGAAGCTTCCTGCTCTCGCTGAACTTCAAGCGAAGATCACACGCAAGGTTCCCGTTGTGCTATTGGAACGCAAAAAGTAAGGACAACAGAATAAAAAGGCACTTTCACACGCTGACCATACCGTGTGAAAGTGCCTACCCACTATTTTTTACAGATCAATCCAGTACAGGTCTAGCTTCTCACCCTCTTGCACAACATCCACGACCTGTAATTCTCCATCGTCAGTGACCATGATACGCGCCTTCACAGGATTTTCGATACTTTGTAACAGTTTGCCACCGTTTTTCTCAATCACACGCACCGAAGCAGGATTGTCCCCTTCAATCGTCATCGAAATACCTACTAGTTTGAATCTACGTGCCTCATCCAGCAAGAGTGCGAGTTGGCGCGTTGCATACCCTTTACCCTGCTGAGAAGGACGTATGTTGTAGCCAACATGCCCATTGAATTTTTCGTAGGGCGGCATCAGCACTGGTCGAAAGCGAATCTCACCTACAATCTGCTTGCCATCCTTGAGAAGCCAGTACACTTGTTGAGGTGGAAACCCATCGGGCAGACCGATACCCTCAGCTTCTTCCTCAAGCTCACGCACAAACTGTGCGAAATCCTCACGCGCAAGGTCAGCATTGTTATAAGGATATTCGCCATCTTGCTGCACAACTTCATCGACCATAGCAAGATATGCTGGGACATATTCGCTAGAGGGTTTGACTAATTCAAGTGTTTCTTCTTGCATTTAAGATATCTTCTCCATTGAAC
>DAIQNC010000537.1:0-3304 GCA_036788655.1 Ktedonobacteraceae bacterium | reverse complement strand
GCTAATCGGAAAATTGAGTACGGCGCGTTGCGTACTCGCGCCATAGTAGGCATCGGCTGGAACCTGCATCTCGCCCATCGAGTCACGCTCGGTGCGAGTCTCCTGTATCGTCATGGTAAATAGGTCTCCTCTTCATTGAGCTTGTGTATGAACATAATATATAGCTGATGATATATCGCTACCCTCTTTTATATTCACTGTCTATTGATATACTATCACGTGGAGCTAAATGGGATTAGTCCGTAGGCATAGCAAATAAATCGTGGACAAAATTTATTGTCTTTTTTGATGTTATAGGATATAGTTGTAGTAACAAAAATAACATAAGAAGTGCGAGTGTGTTAAAATATAATGCCTGTAAAAGTCAGAAAGCTAAAAGCGATGCTGGCTAAGGCTGGTTTTATGCAACGACCAGCAAAAGGAAGTCATACAATGTGGATACATTTCCTACTCCCTGAAATGCCTGTCGTTATTTCGGGAAAAGATGGGGATGATGCAGAAAAATATCAGATTAAAGACGTTGAAAGAGCCTTAGAGCTGCTAAGGGAGAAGTTATGAACCCTGAACATTACTCTTTACTTATACAGTGGGACGAAGAAGATAACATCTATGTCGTCACTGTACCGGAACTTCCAGGTTGTAGAACGCATGGCAAAACATATGATGAAGCCATTAAGAATGCACTTGAAGTCATAGAACTCTGGCTAGAGACAGCAAAAGATTTAGGCTGGTCTATTCCCAGACCGCAGGTACTTGTATAGACATATAAAAGGAAAGACGTACAGGCAAATGTAACACTTGCCTGTACGTCTTTTTGCTTTACAGAGGATTGCTCACGATGTATCATAAGCACATATATCGCATTATTGCCTCATGAAAGGATGGGCCATATGACAACGACTGACAGACTCCCGATGGCAGTTCCTGCCGACTGGATGGCTGGGCCAGCACAGGGTGAGTGGACGTATGATGACTATGCGGCCCTTCCCGATGATGGGAACCGCTACGAAATTTTGCATGGGGTGTTGATTATGGCTCCGTCTCCCAATGGCCCACATCAAGATGCCGCACTACGCTTTGGCTATTATCTTCTTCCTATAGTCGAATTTGCTGGTTTGGGCAAAGTTCGTATCTCACCTGCTGATGTCGAATTATCTCCGCATAATGTTGTGCAACCTGATGTGTTTGTTGTGTTGAAAGAGCATATGGATCGAGTCAAAGAGAAACGTGTCATCGGCGCACCAGACCTTGTGATTGAGCTTGCGGCGCCCAGTACCGCCGCAATTGACCGTCTCACTAAATATGAACTGTATGCGCGTCACGGCGTCTCCGAATACTGGATTGCGAAGCCCGATGAGCGAACAATAGAGGTGATGGTGCTGGAGAATGGCGCATATCGTTCCCTCGGTATTTTTCGCGGTACACAAACACTACCATCGCGTATCGTCCCCAATTTGCCCGTGCAAGTGGATCAATTCTTCGCATAAATGTGGATAACTATGTGGACAAATGTTCTAATTGTGGATAACCCAATTTAAGGATACTTTTCATGGCTAGCAATCAAGTATTACATATCAACATCCCGACGGCGCAGGGTCACTTAGAGGCGATTTTGAAGCCGGAAGAGGATGGCTCGCAACCAGAGTATACGGCTCTTGTATGTCATCCGCACCCACTAGGCGGTGGCACGATGCATAACAAAGTCGTGTTCAAGGCGGCTCAGACGATTCATAACCTCAACATTCCGACGTTGCGCTTCAATTTTCGTGGCGTAGGACATAGCACGGGGACGTATGATGAGGGGCGTGGAGAGATGGAAGATGTGCGCTTCGCACTCGATTTCTTGAGCCGCCGCTATCCGGGTGTACCCGTGATTGTCGCTGGCTTCTCCTTCGGCTCCTATGTGGGTTTGAGCGTGGCAGCAAATGATGACCGCGCACAGGCACTGATTGGCCTTGGCCTTCCTGCAAAGTGGTTCGAGAACAATACGCTTCAAGGATGCCAGAAACCCAAGCTCTTCATTCACGGGACTGAGGACGAACTAGCTCCTTACCCTGCAACGCAAGCGTGGTTCGAGAAAGTTCCGGCTCCCAAACGCCTGATTGCGATTGAAGGTTCCGACCATTTTTTCCAGGGGCATCTTGATGAAGTGCAAGCGATTATCGCTGATTTCGTACAAGAACTGTAACATCGTAGTGCGCCGATTTATCGGTTGCGTCCTTATAAGGAGTATTTCGTGGATTTACCCATTGCTCGTCGAGACGAAACTATCATAGACAACTTTCACGGCACATCCGTTGCCGATCCCTATCGCTGGCTCGAAGACGCCGCCTCTGCCGAGACACAGGCGTGGAGCGAGGCGCAGAACGACGCAGCCCGTGCCTATCTCGCGTCGATTCCTGTACGGGAGCAGATTCAGCATCGGCTCACCGAACTGTACGACTATCCGAAATATTCGGTGATGAGTCGGCACGGCGATTACTATTTTTTCTCACTGAACACGGGTCTGCAAAATCAGGCCGTTCTCTATAAGCAAACAACACTGCATGGAGAGCCATCGGTGGTGCTAGACCCGAACACATTGAGCGAGGATGGAACCGTTGCCCTCATCAATGAATCATTTAGCGAAGACGGCAAACTGATGGCCTACAGCACCTCACAGAGTGGTAGCGACTGGCAACAGGTGCGTATTCGTCGCGTCGATGAGGATAGTGACTTCACTGATGTCATTCAATGGATAAAATTCTCGAATATCGCGTGGAAGCATGATAATAGTGGCTTTTACTATACGCGCTTTCCAGAGCCAGGAAGTGTGCCGCCCGAAGATGAGAGCAATTTCAGCAAGGTCTATTGGCATACATTGAACACGGCGCAGGATGAGGACGAACTAGTGTATGAGCGACCTGATAATAAGGAACTTGGCTTCGACTCGCTCATCACGGATGACGGAAAATATCTCGTGCTGCATGTATCGCATGGCACGGACACACAGAATCGTGTCTATTATCGTGAAGTCGAGAGCAACGAACCGTTTGTGCATCTGCTCGACGAGGCCGATGCTGCTTACAATTTCATTGGCAACGATGGCCCCGTTTTCTACTTCAATACCGACCTGAACGCGCCAAAGGGACGTATTATCGCTATCGACACGCGCTCACCCGAACGCGCAAACTGGCGTGAACTTGTGCCAGAGCAACAAGACCCCATAGCCTTTGCATTTATGGTACATCACGAGTTCATCGTTGCCTACTTACATGACGCCCACCACGTCGTGAAACGCTACAGCGTCGAGGGGCAACACCTC
>DAIQNC010000536.1:0-3309 GCA_036788655.1 Ktedonobacteraceae bacterium | reverse complement strand
TTGCTCATCTCTCGCTTGACACCCATACTATGCCGACGCAACAAGAGACCGAGGCTCACGTATCACCCGAAACCGCTCTTGTATTTGATGGCAGATATGCTTTTCCACTTCACGCCCTGTATGAGATTATTTCGATGCCGCAGCACATCACTTTTTTGCCTGATACACCTGCCTGGATGATGGGCTTGACGGCATGGCGCGGACGTATCCTTGCAACTATTGACCTGCATACCTATATGCATACGACAATGAGTAGTCAGGACATACACCAACACATCAATCAAGATGTACACGTCCATCAGGATGAATACTTCAATCTTCTCATCGCACATCACGCTGATACCATCCTGGCATTCGCTACAACTGTCTCAACCATTTCAACTTTCGAGCAGATAGATACGTTCATTCACCCCAATAGCTCCAGTTCTACCAGCACCACGACAAGTATTCAGCCTTCTTCTGTTCCCCTCGATATACCAACGATGTTCGAGGATATTGTGCAGCGTCTGGAGAGAACAGCAGCTCATGAGTGAACAACATCCTCATCCTGAGTGGACAGATGATAGCGATGAACTCTCTGCCGACGATCTCGCTGTTTTACAGGCTTTTGAGGAACGCGAGACATGGGCAACTGGCCCACTGCCTTCCTATGCTCCCTCACTGTCTACAAGTGCTGAAGATGCAGAGTCGAGCAATGCGGATAACGATCTCGATGATATGCTGATGATCTTCGCGTCAGAGATTGACGATGACATCGCACGGTTACGACACTCCTTGAATCAACTGGAACAGGATGACAGGCTTGACTTAGCACGCTTTGTTCCTATTCGGCGTATTGCACACAAGATACGTGGCACTGCCGGTTCAGTAGATAGCCCTGCGATTGAGGCCATCGGGTCTATCATGGAAGAAATCGTCGAACAAACGATACAGCAGCGCGTCTTTCCTTTGATTGCCATCAGTGTACTTGTGCAAGCCGTTCATGCGCTGGAACAAACGCTACAAAGTCTGCTCGATGATGGACAGGAAAGCCTTGACGCGCTCTCGAACCTGGAACAGGAACTCTCACAACTTCACATTTTGTTTCCAGGCTCCTCTTCATCGAACGACTCATCGTCTCCCACAACCACTGCATCCTCTCCATCTTCTGTACCCTCTCCATCTGACATTACTTTGCCAGCACCTTCTGAACATCCTTTATCATCCATTTCCATACCGACCAGACCCCTACCCCTCTCTTCGCTGGCATCTTTGCGCGTTGATGAGGGACGTTTTCAGCAATTGGTACAGGAATCGGAGCATCTCGCGGAACACTATACGCCACTTGAAAATGCCCAGATTCAACTCACAGAGGCACTACAAGAATTACATAACGCACAGGCAGGGCTACAGCTACAGGCAATGACGCTGGATAAAATCATCTCGCACACGCGACAGACTCGCGCATCGGATGTATTGCTTGATCAATCCGTTTCATCGCTTATTGCACGTGTCCTCGGTCACGTAACACACCATACACCATCTGCTGCTGTCGCTTCCAGCCTCTCCAGTCAGACTCGCGCCTATCAACCGATGCGCCATGCGAAAACACGGCTTGTGAAAGCGGATAGCACCTGGGATGCACTGGAGCAAACTCGCTATACAGACCTTGATGAAACATTACGCGCCATCAGTGAAACCATGAGTAGCGTTTCACTGGCTTCGGCGCACGTTCAGGAAAGCTATAACCACTTTCATACCGCTCTACACGACTATGTTTCTCAAGCAGCGGCAGTCCGCAAGAATGTAATACTGCTACGCCTGACCCCTGCCAGCATTCTCGCAGACCATTTGCGGCAGGTTATAGACGCGAGTAAAACTGAACAATCTCAGCAGAGCATCTCATTTGAGGTGACAGGGGAGAAGATAGAACTAGATTCGGCTATACTCGAAGCACTGTCGCATCCGCTCATTTTTCTGCTACAAACCTGCCTTACCGATATCCTTCTCGAAACCAGCGGCATGAACGATATGAGCAACACATATGATACGCCCCATATCTGGCTTCACGTTCAGAGCATAGGAAACGAAGTCATGATTGAACTTGGTTTCTCGATGACGGTTCAAGGTGGCGCGTTGGGGATGTTGCAGCATAGCATTCAACGTATTGGTGGAACGCTCGCCCTGCAACGCAATACACGAGGGGGTGTCAGCTTTCTCTTACAAGTCCCACGCACACAGGGAACGGTACAGGGACTTCTGATACAGGTAGGCAAACAGCAGGTTGTTGTTCCTTTTTCACAGATACAACGCATCGACGACGAGAAACATGCAGAGCTAGATATTACCTATTACCTTCATCGTCTACTGGATATTCCACAGGAAGAGAACACGCCACAACGCATCATGCCCATTCTGGTTCTGCCTAAAGGAACCTCTCGACTGGTCGCAGGAGTTCTGGTGAATGAAGTGTTGACAGATGTTGAAGTCGTTGTCAAACCACTTCCGAGCTATCTGCAACGTCCGGGTATTATGGGAACTGCCATTGATGGCAAAGGACATGTGCAGTTGTTGCTCAATCTACAAGAACTCATCCGCCACTACAACACCGTTCTGCGCCATACACTACCAGAGCAGAGCAATGAGAAAAATGGCAATGGAGCAAATAGTACAGATGGTGCATTTCAGACAACATCCTCAGCACCGCGTGTACTTATCGCCGACGACTCTCTCTCGATGCGTCAATCATTGCTCAAGACGTTGCAACGCGCCCACTACGAAACGGCAGAGGCGGAAGATGGCATGCAAGCTCTGGAAGAACTCACTCGACATCCACCCGATGTATTCCTGCTTGACATGGAGATGCCAAACCTGACGGGCTACGACGTACTCAGTATCATGCACTCCTACCACGAACTGAACAACGTCAAAGTCATTATGCTCACCTCACGTGCAACTGAAGAGCATAGGCGACATGCGCTGGAACTGGGCGCACATGCCTTCCTCGCCAAGCCTTATAAAGAAGATGTATTGTTAGAGACTATCACGAACTTGCTGGGGTAGCGTACAAAAATTTCGTAGACCCTCGATTTATCGATGGGGTCGGGGTAGGTTTGAGGTGTACCCATCTCGCCCCCATCGATAAATCGAGGGTCTACGAAAAATTCATTTTACCGATACGATGCCGGGGTTGCGTCGATAGCACCCGTTTCGATCATGATGTCGCGCATTTGTTTCGCGTCAATCGTTTCGTGTAGGCGCAGAGCCTGTGCGAAACGGTCGAGTGTTGCGCGATGCTCGGCTAGCAGACTGACGGCGCGTGTGTACGCA
>DAIQNC010000535.1:0-3312 GCA_036788655.1 Ktedonobacteraceae bacterium | reverse complement strand
ATTCAACTGGCTCAACGCACAGGGGCAAAAATCGCGGTTGGACATATCGAACGCTTCAATCCCGCGATTGTCGAACTGAAGCGGCGCATTGTTTCCGGTGAACTCGGTCAACTCTTCCAGTTGCACGCGCGGAGGCTCGGTCCCTTTCCGCCACGCATCCGCGATGTCGGGGTGACGCTCGACCTCGCCACGCACGATATCGACGTGATGCGCTATCTCGCCGATGCCGAGGTCGAACATGTCTACGCGGAGACGCAGCAGCGCATTCATAGCACAAAAGAAGACTTGCTACTTGGCATCTTGCATTTTACCAATTCTGCGATTGGAATGTTGGATGTAAACTGGCTTACGCCCACGAAGGTACGCGAACTGAGTGTCACCGGAGAACGCGGCATGTATCTCGTCAACTATCTGACTCAGGACATTTACTTCTACGAAAACGACTATACAACCACAACCTGGGATGCTCTGCGTTCTCTCTCAGGCGTCAGTGAGGGAACGATGAGTCGCTTCAAGGTGCAGAAGACCGAGCCGTTGCGTCTGGAATACGAGGATGTGCTGGCGGCTATCGAGCAAGACATCGCTCCTACCGTCACAGGAGAGGACGGCATGGCGGTTCTGGATACAGCATTACGCCTGGTCGCCTCGACGCATCATACGGAACGCATTGTGATCGAACCATCGCGCATAGAAGTGGAGGCATCGCGTGCATTCTAACAATACCTCAACTGTTGCGGTTATCGGATTAGGCAAAATCGGCTTGCCACTCGCTGTACAGTATGCCCTACAGGGATGGCACGTCATCGGCTGTGATATCAATAAGCAGGTTGTTGACATAATCAACGAGGGTCGCTCACATGTACAGGAAGAGCCTGAACTGGCGTATGAAGTACCACGCCTTGTGACAGAAGGATTGCTACAAGCGACACTTGATATCGCGGAAGCGGTACGACAGGCAGAGGTGGTTGTGGTCATTGTTCCTGTCATCATTGATGCTCAACATCAGACGAATTTCGCCACTATCGACGCGGCAACTATTGCGCTTGGTGAGAATCTGCAACCCGATACACTCGTTATCTATGAGACAACGCTCCCCGTGGGAACAACCTCGCACAGGTTAAAGCTCCTGCTCGAACATGCCTCGGATCTGAAGGCAGGCAAAGATTTCATGCTTGCGTATAGTCCTGAGCGTGTTTCATCCGGTCACATTTTCCGCGACCTACAAACCTACCCCAAAGTGGTCGGCGGCATCGACGCACGAAGCACTGAGGCTGTAGAAACTTTTTATCGCTCGGTGCTGTCCGCACCGATTATCACAATGGCTTCGACAGATGAGGCCGAGTTCGTCAAGCTCATCGAGACCACCTATCGAGATGTGAATATCGCGCTTGCCAACGAGTACGCACGCTTTGCTGACATGCACTCTCTCAATGTCACAACCGCGATTGACGCCGCCAATACACAACCGTACTCGCATATCCATACGCCCGGCGTCGGCGTGGGGGGCCATTGTATCCCCGTCTATCCCTATTTCTTGCTTGCAGGTCTAGAGGAGGAAACTTCATACTCTACATGGGCCGTTTCCAAGACTCCTATTCCTTCTGACATATCTCAGCTACTTCCATTGCATCTGCCACGCTCGGCTCGTGCTATTAATGACGCCATGGCAAGCTATGCCGTCAGTCGTGTCGAAGAGGTCATCGGGCCACTATCCCAACAGTCAGTGTTGATGCTCGGTGTGGCCTATCGCGGAGATGTGCGCGAAACGGCGTTCACCAGCGCGAAGCTGCTACAAGAGGCATTGATACAACGAGGCGCGATGGTCTACACGGACGATCCGCTCTTCACACACGATGAGCTACGTGTACTTGGCTACACTCCTTACTCAACAGAGGTCTCGCCTCGCATCTGTGGCGTTATCCTACAGGCTGCGCACCAGAGCTACGCTACCTTCGACTTTAGCAGCCTGATGCGCTGCCGTGTTGTGCTTGATGGGCGCAGGATGCTGACGAAAGAGCGGATAGAGCAGATAGAGACACTGGATATGCACTACATCTTTATCGGCGATGGCAAACGCACACAACATTCATCCTCTACCCACCATGTGGGAGATGAAGAGGGTAGACATGACGTGGAACAGTTTGTACTTTCAGGGAAGCGAGTCTAACAATGCGACTAGTTTCTATTGTAGGGGCGCGTCCGCAATTTGTGAAGCTCGCTCCCGTGAGTCGAATGCTGAGGCAGCGACACGAAGAGCTTATCATTCATACAGGGCAGCATTACGACTATCGCATGTCGTCTCTTTTCTTTGAGGAACTGGCACTGCCAGAGCCAGACTATCACCTGCATGTCGGCTCCGGTCCTCATGGAAAGCAAACTGCTCTTATGCTCGATGCGATTGAGCAGGTGCTACTGGATGTGAAGCCTGACTGGATAGTTGTTTTTGGTGACACGAACTCGACTCTCGCGGGTGCGTTGGCCGCCGCGAAGCTGCATATTCCGATTGCCCATATCGAAGCAGGGTTACGCAGTTATAATCGGACAATGCCTGAAGAAATCAATCGCGTCGTCACCGATTCCCTGTCGCAACGCCTGTTCTGCCCGACGGAAACGGCTCGTATCCAGCTAGCACAGGAGGGCATTACGCGAGAAGTTGAGGTTGTCGGGGATGTGATGTACGATATCCTCTTGCAGATGCGACCCCGCATTGCCGACAATGCTCAGGTGCTTCTTTCAAAGTTGCATGTGACGCCACAACGCTTCGTACTGGCAACGGTACATCGTGCCTCAAATACTGATGATGCCGAGGCCATGCGCAGCATCGCTCACGCCCTTAATAGACTCGACATGCCCGTCGTCTTCCCCATTCATCCGCGCACACAGGCACGATTGGCAGGCTACGACATCGCATGGGGTGAGCATATACGTTTTATCGAGCCTGTCGGCTATCTCGACATGCTCTCACTTGAGGATGCCGCGCATTGTGTCGTCACCGATTCCGGCGGCGTGCAAAAAGAGGCGTTTTTCCTCGGCACGCCCTGTATCACCTTGCGCGAGGAGACGGAGTGGACGGAGACCGTTGAGACGGGATGGAATGTGCTGGCCGGGACCGATGGGCAAGCTCTTGTTGAGGCGGTCTATCGCAATAAGCCCATACCATCGCTCGATTATCCCTTCGGGCACGGTGATGCTGCGGCGCGTATCGCCATGAGTTTTGAATAATTCAGAATCATAATAATGGCATGATTACAAACTTTGACAAACGACTTCGGCAATCACGTAGGGGCCTTCATTTATGACGCCCTGGCTTCT
>DAIQNC010000534.1:0-3321 GCA_036788655.1 Ktedonobacteraceae bacterium | reverse complement strand
AAATGACGGCAGAGGCGATGAAGGCATGAGCCATACCAGTTGTGAAGGCACTCGCAATCGACGCTTGCAGATGACCAACTGTACCGAGAAAGACTGCGTTGACGAGTGCCGGGGGCATTGATGCGGCGGCAACGGCAAGCGCAACGGCAAAGCTACATACCATGCCGACGTTACGCATCGTGTTCAGCGTTGCAGAGGCCACACCAAGACGATTTCTTGGAGCCGCACCCATCGTGGTACTTGTGTTCGGCGACCAGAAGAGCGCACCGCCAATTCCCATCAGGCCAAGCGCAATTGCCAGGATGATATACGGTGTCGTGGGTGTCAGGAATATGAAGAGTATCAGAGCCACAATCTGAATAATCAGGCCAACCGTCGCCGGAGTCGTTCCCTGGAAACGGTCTCTATCCGCCCAGAAGCCACCGAAGGGGCCGATAACCGATGTCAGTATCGGCAAGGGCAGAATGAGCAGAGCTGCCGTCAACGGGTCGTAGCCACGCACACCTTGCAGGTAGAATATAATCAGGAAGTTGACCGCGAAGACTGCCAGCGATTGTAGCGTTGCGGCAAGCACCGAGAAGGCATAGCGGCGACTATTAAAGAGGCTGAGGTCGAGCATCGGATACGATACACGCCGCTCCCACAGCACAAACGCGCCGAACCCGACGATAGCAACGCCGAGATAAGGCAGGGCCGCAGGTGCAAACCAGCCAGTCCCGATACCATTGATGAGCCATATCAAGACACCGAGTAGCCCGACGCAGAAGAGGAACGCGCCGAGCAAGTCGAAACGTTCGCCCTTTGGATTTCTGTCGATATCATGGAGCAACAGATAGGCAGCAAGTGTGCCGATGATGCCTACAGGCAGGTTCAGCAGGAATATCCATCGCCAACTGGTGAATGCGAGGATGATACCACCAAGCACCGGGCCTAACACACTGCCCGCACCCCATGTAATCGCATTGATGCCCATTGCCTGTCCACGCTGATTGCCGGGAAAGACTTCGGTGATAATCGCCATCGAGTTCGCCGTCAGCATCGCTCCACCAACGCCCTGCACAACACGGGACGCGATGAGCAACGTATCATTCGGTGAAATACCGCACAGCACCGAGCCAACCGTAAAGACTACAAAGCCCAGATTATACATCTTGACGCGCCCGAACATGTCCGCCATGCGTCCAAAGGTGAGTTGTAGCACGGTACTCACAATCAGATAGCCGACAATCACCCAGGTCATCGTCACCAGACTGGAGTGCAAATCCTGAATCATATTCGGCAACGCCAGAATCACAATCGTCGAGTCGAGGGCTGCCATAAACGAGCCAATCGTCGTCACAATGAGTGCAATCCACTTGTACTCAAGCTTTTTCATAACAAGAATCCTTCATGAATAAAAACGGGGAATTATGAATAGTATACAACCTTGCATTGAGGTGTGGAAAGCTCATGTAGGGGCATGATAGTATACAAGCGGGGTGTGATGGGTAAGCAGGGTGTGATAAATCAGACCCCTACACTTCGGTGGCAAGCGTGTTACATACGAAATACCAATATCGCATCAAGACACGTTTATGACCGGAGTGTAGGGGTCTGATTTATCACACCCTGCTTACCCATCACACCCTGTTTGCCATACTATCACACCCTGCTTGCCACGTCACCCATGTTCATCGTCATTTGCTAAGGTACATCATTACATCCTGGTTAGAATTATGTAGAGTAGAGACATAACGGCGTACTTGCAGAAACATAGAGTGGATGTTTCGGGTGTCCTGAGAAAGTGGTTCCAAGACAAGAAATGGGCTTGCGTATCAGCGAAAGCACTGTTTGCTCTCGGTTAGCCAGTGTGCCTCTATTGCCCCATGCAGCAATGATTGTAGGTGTCCGAGCCAGGGCTTCCTGAATGTATCTATCATTATCAGGGCCAACAGCGTCGATTACTCCACGAAGCGCATCTGGTGTAGAGGAACACAACGCGAAGAGATTGACCACCTCAAGGCTTCCAAAACCAAATGAGCGAGAAAAACCAATGAGCCGCCTGAGAGTGGGGTCATTCTGAGATGCATCAGCTATACTTGGGTTGAGTAGTATCCACAACACACGTGGAAGCTGTGCATCCCATATGCGCCATAACAGGTAGCGGTACGAGCCATCGAAAAAAGCCCCGGACGTTGGAATTGTCTTGCCAAAAGGACGATACGTTATTAAGGCATCGGAAGACGTTGGTGTGGTATCCATGTCTTTATCTCCATCACAAGCTAAAACATTTCAGTACCCTCACACGGGCCTCTGCCTCGGCAATTGAGTTTAGTATTAGCTATATCTCAGCCATCAAACGATTTCAGTACCCTCACACGGGCCTCTACCTCGGCAATCGCTTCCATCCTGAGTTTTTTTGATGGAGTGATGGAATATTTCAGTACCCTCACACGGGCCTCTACCTCGGCAATCGTTGAGGAGCATGGTGAGGATGGTTGGTGGCCTCTATTTCAGTACCCTCACACGGATGTGATTCACATTTTTACATAATGTGCTACTCGCTAAATAGCTCTCCGATGTCACGGTGGCCTTCAATGATCGAGACGATTTCAAGGTAAGGGTCGTTGTAGCGGAAGAGAATCACGTAGTTTCCATAAGGGATGCTGCGGATGCCCTCTGCAAGTTCTGGCCTCGCCCTACCTATCGTGCCAGGAAGGGCTGCTAGCCTATGGCATTCATGTCGCAGCTTCTCCATATAGCGCAGAGCGATCTCATTGCTACCACTTTCCCTGGCAATGTAGCGTTTGATCTGAATGAGATCATTCTTTGCCTGCTCCAGGTACCGTAATGTAGGCATCGTGCTTACTGCTCATCCGCCGCCAGGAGAGCGTCGATATCCTCATCGGTATAGCTCCCACCGTGGTCGAGTGCATGTTGAACATGCTCACGCAGAGCAGCTAACTTCAGTTGATTGATTTCAAGCTGCCGCAACGCATCGCGGACAACCTCACTTTCATTGTTGTAATAACCGGATGCGAC
The DNA here is from genome assembly GCA_036788655.1 of Ktedonobacteraceae bacterium. Classification (GTDB taxonomy): domain Bacteria; phylum Chloroflexota; class Ktedonobacteria; order Ktedonobacterales; family Ktedonobacteraceae; genus JBBQVS01. Next base: position 300 of record DAIQNC010000534.1, on the reverse strand, counting down.
CAACTCTTTCACGAAACGGTCAAGATGCTCGCCGAGCGAATAACTTCCTGCCATGAGTAACTCCCTTCTAAACAAACTTCCTTTCGTCGCAATTATACCATTAGATACTAACAATTACTAGTCTTCTGAGGAAAACGAAACAGACCCTCTTCTAACGGGTCTCGGCAATTCGTCGCGTTTGCGGATGAAGCGTTTGATCTGGTCGTATTTCAGTACCCTCACACGGGCCTATGCCTCGGCAATACCGAGCGTCGTATCCATCTTCTTCGCAATGGTGGCAATTTCAGTACCCTCACACGG
>DAIQNC010000533.1:0-3321 GCA_036788655.1 Ktedonobacteraceae bacterium | reverse complement strand
TACTCGTACATATCGGCGCACAGGTCTTCATCGGCTGGTGTGATGCGTCCCTCGTGTGTCCAGGTATAGAACGGCGTTCCCTCCTCGATAATGAGCGAATAGAGCGAGAGATGTTCGGGGCGCAGATCGAGTGCGCGATGTATGGTCTCTTGCCAGTGTTGCATCGTCTGTTCTGGCAAGCCGAACATGAGGTCGATATTGATTGAAGAGAAACCTGCTGCTCGTGCGAATTGGACAGCCTGTACAATCTCTTCCGGTGTGTGAATACGCCCCAACGTTTTGAGCAGATGGGCGTCAAAGCTTTGCGCTCCCATACTCAAACGGTTGATACCAGCCGCCCTTATGCCTGCTAACTGCTGCTGATCGAGTGTGCCGGGATTGGCTTCCATCGTAATTTCCGCATCCTTATCGACAGCAAAGGAGCGGAAACAGGCATCGAGTAAACGTTTCATCTGATTGACGCTCAAGAGGCTTGGTGTGCCGCCACCAAAGAAGATCGTGCGTGAACGACGGAGCATTCCATCGGGATGTCGTGCCATCTCACCCGCTAGCTCAATCTCGGTAAGCAGAGCGCGTACATAAGGCTCTCTAAGTGGCAGGATGCCAGCATAGGTGTTGAAATCACAGTAGTGGCAACGAGTATGACAAAAAGGAACATGCAAGTAGAGCGAAGCGGTGTCCAGAAGCGACTGTACAGGTTCGTAAAACGGGTATTGGGTAGGTGCGATAGATGCTATGGGTGTGATAATGGTCATGAATGTTGTTGCATTGTTCCTTTATATATATTTGTCGTGCGCCAATAATGAATTTTAACGTTCAAGCCTCGTTTCATGTTGTGCTGTGATTTATCACGGCAGTGCTTCTGGCAGACAGCCGTGATAAATCACGGCACAACATGAAACTGATTTCAAAAGCTCATTATCGGTACACGACAAGTGACTATTGACCGGGAATAGTGCCACCTGCGCCAGAACTCGGTAGGCCGCCCTGTGGGGTTGGTGCAGAGATTGGCAAGCTCGATGGAACATTGGATGCATCAGTGATCTTCGTCTGATCAACTGCTGTGATATTGGCTCCGACTCTTAATGAAAGCAGCCATGCAGTCAGTGCATCACCCTTGAGGCTTTGTAACGTTGTGCTATCGACAGTACGCGACGGATCAATACCCAGGATTTGCACGACATAGAAACTACCGTTCTGTGAGAGAACTGGGCTGAGTTCGTTGATTTTACGCGAAGGGTCGAAGAGCCAGTGTTCGACGACACCACTGGAGTCAGCAGCATAGGTCTGTGTATACTGCCAGCGAGCCAGCCAACCGAGATTGCCACCTTTGGACTTCGTATTGTTATCAACCGATTTTGCGGCTGCCAGTTTGCCGAAGTCTGCTCCATTCTTCAATTGCTTGAGAATGTTGTTGGCGTCATTCGATGTGGCAGAGGTGATAGAGCGTGCGAGTACCTGATAAGTTGGCGATACAACGAGCGACTGCTGATAGGTCTGTGCGTTCTGGCGTCGTTGAATAACGGTGAACATAGCATGTACATCGGTATCGCTCACACTGTTTTTGCTGAGGAACGAGGCGTAGCTCGTGCCATGCGGCAGGTTCGAGATGAACTGTTTCACCGCATTATTCACGTCTGTCGTGGTCGGGTTGATTTGCGACTGAATGGCACTACTTTGTGTCGCAAGCCACTCACGGATAAGCTCGTCGTCCTGCAACCACTGTGCGCTGTCGTTCTCTTGCTGTGGTTGCGTATACAACTGCTGCTCATTGGGGATAGACGTAGAGATAATGTTCGTGTATTGAGCATTCAAGCTGTCATGCTTTGTCTGAGCAGCATTCAATGTTGTTTTAGCAGTGGCTAGTTGGCTGTTGAGCGCAGTCCGCTGGGTGCTATTTGCTGGCAACGCCTTTATCTGCTTATTCAAATCATTGATTTGTGTAGTTGTTGTGTCGATAATCTTCTGTTGAGCATCTACCTGTGTTTTCAGGTTGTCGCGTTGCACGAGAAGACCATTTGCGCCATTCAACGTATCATCGGCAATCTGTGCCTTGACAGCGAGCATTTTGCGGAAATCGGATTGCGAGATATTGTGACCATTGACGCTCGTGATGGGTAGGCTGGGCGTGATGACATTGACATTGACCCATGCTATAACAATAATGCCGATGAGGATGAGTCCGATGAGAACAATAGACCCCCACACAGCGCGACGTTGCAACGCATTTTTCTCGCTGTGCGAAAGATGACCACCCCATCCAAAAATGAGCGGTTTCCCATCGCGTCGGGCTGAGACATGGGCAGTTTGTCGCGTATAGCGTTTCGATTTAGCAGGTCGCGCAGGTGTTCGTTTCCCATCGGGCCGACGCGCTGTCTGACTACTCATTCAATCCCTCCAGGTAGCACCACACAAAAATATGAAGCGTGTGGATATGAATAGCATTTCTCAAAATACCTTTTACATACTACATACATCACGGTGAGAGACGACAGCATTTTCAGGCAGCAAGTACGCAATCTCTCAATCACACAAACATGTCGTGGCGTGATAATGAACTTTCATCGCCAAAATCGACCATCTGTAGGGGCCTTCATGTATGACGCCCTCGCGTTCTTTACGACGATACGTGGTGGGCGACGAGGGCGTCATACATGAAGGCCCCTACAGAAAACGGGTTACATGCCGCGTATATGTTCGGCGGTGTAAGGAAGCAGTGCCATATAGCGAGCCTGTTTGAGGGCTGTTCCCAGGCGACGCTGGTGCTTGGCGCAGGTTCCTGTCTTGCGTCGTGGCTCGATCTTGCCACGATCAGAGATATACCGCTTCATAAATCGGTTGGCATCTTTATAGTCAATTTCGCGCACGTGATCGTGGCAGAATTGACAGATTTTGCGACGCGATGTACGCTCGCGTGAGTCGCGCCTATCGCGGCGCGGCCCAGAATCAGAACGTCTTTGCATGGACTATTTTTCCTCTATTGAGTGGTTGCAAGCATGAACCATTGCAACTAGAAGGGATGTTCGTCCAAATCTCCAAGAGCATCGTCGCCCGCGTAGGTGTCGGCAGAAGAGCTTCCACTCTGGCGATCCTTCGGCGTGAGCATCTCCATATCATTTGCAATAACCTCAAGAGAAGTGCGTTCTACGCCATTTCTATCAGTATATTTGCGAAGTGTCAGGCGACCCTCGATGAAAACTTTGTTGCCTTTTTTTAAGTAGGAGTTGCAGGTTTCAGCGAGGTTACGCCATGCCACGATGTTAAACCATTCAGTCTCTGTTTGCCGTTCGCCGCTTGCCGTTTTTGAAGCATGGCTAACAG
>DAIQNC010000532.1:0-3324 GCA_036788655.1 Ktedonobacteraceae bacterium | reverse complement strand
GACATGAACGATAGGTGAGCCAGGGTGTGATAGAATCAGACCCCTACACGCTGGTGGCGACGGATGGTCAGGATATGGAACATGGACAATGATATCATCGACCCCCATACGCCCGGTCAATAGCCCTTCCTGCGAAAGCTGCCCTATAATTGAGGTGGTGCATGTACTACGCGACGTTCATCCTTCTTTCTGATGCGGCGCGTTATAGTGCTTGAAACTAGGAAAGCCACCAGCGTGTAGGGGTCTGATTCTATCACACCCTGCTTGCCATCTCATACTGCAAATCCTACCACGCATTACACCCCTACAAGCCCCTCGAACCTCTCGATATCCCTTCTTATAATATCGAGACTCGCAGTCCAGAATGCCTCATCTCGAATGTTGATATCGAACCTTGACGCTAATGTGGCGGCGTCGGCGAGACCCGTTGAGGAGAGCAGGTCGTCGTAGCCGCGTTTGAAGCTGCCGGGGTCTTGCCGGTAGCGAGCGTAGAGGCCGAGACCGAAGAGCAGACCGAACATGTAGGGGTAGTTGTAGTAGCTTCTACCTGTGCTGTAGTAGTGTCCCTTGACAGCCCACATGTAGGGGTGCAACTTCGTGTCGTCGAGTCCGTCGCCGTAGGTTTCACGCTGTGAGTCGAGCATGAGGCTACAGAACTCGTCGATGGAGAGTTCGCGCTGCTGCCGTTTGGCGAAGACGCGCTGCTCAAAGAGGTAACGACTGCTGATATCGACGACGATTTGACACGACCCCTGTATCGCGGATTCGAGGATGGCGAGTTGCTCCTGCTTATCGGCATTGTTGAGTGCGGCCTGTTGAATGATGGTTTCGCAGAAGATGCTTGCCGTTTCCGCTAAGGTCATGGGCAACGATTGTTGTAAGGGTGTGCGTGATGCGAGGTTGAAATTGTGGTAGCCGTGACCGAGTTCGTGCGCGAGTGTGCTGGCTCCCTCGAATGAGGGCTTGAAGTTGGTGAAGACACGCGATTCGTCGGCACGGAGCGAGGTGCAATAGGCTCCGTCACGTTTTCCTACACGCGGCTCGGCGTCGATCCAGTGTTCGCGGAAGGCACGTGCCGCAAAGCCTGAGAGCCGCTCGGAATAGGTTCCGAATTGCTGCACGATAAAGTTTTCGGCATCCTGGAAGCTCCAGGGTTGTTCGTGAGTATTGACGGGTGCGAAGAGGTCGTACCATGCGAGGCGTGTACCTGCTGGTAGGCCGAGGACGCGAGCTTTGGCGTGTAGGTAGCGGCGGAAGTCGGGGAATGAGGCACGTGCCGCCGACATCATGGCATCGAGTGTCTGCTGGTCGATGCTATTGCCGAAGAGCGAGGCGGCAAGCGGCGATTCCCAGCCACGATGCCTTGAAAGCGTATTGACCTCGCCCTTGATGCTATTGAGCGCGGCGGCTAATGGCAGTGCGGCACGTTCCCATCCCTGCAATTCGGCTTCATAGGCGCGGCGGCGCGTCTCGCGGTTCGGGTCGAAGGCGAGGTTGCGAATCACGCTCATCGGCAACTCCTGTTGCCTGCCCTCTGTGCCTTCGAGTTCGATGGGAACGCTGAGTTGTGAGGTGACGTTGCTGTGTAGCTTACTCCATGCGGAGCCGCCAGTGGTGTTGAGTTCCGAGGCCAGCACCTCTTCAGGCGGCGACATCAGGTGCGTTGCCGATACCTTCGCTTTCTGTAGCGCGTAGGCATGGTCGTGCGCCATCGTTGAGTTCGCTATCAGCGTTTCGACATCCATAGAGCCGAGCCATGCCGTATAGCGTGTTCCCAGTTGTGAAAGCGTAACGAGCGATTGTTGGAGTTCGCTCATCTTTGCCTGAGCCAGCGTGTTGCGCGAATTGGTACTCACAAAGCAACTGATGTATGTTGCCAGCGTCCCTACTGCGTCTATCGTCTCGTTATACTGATTTGTGACGGTCTCGAAGGTCTGAACCACGCCCGGATTGTCGGCATCGATATGTTCCTTGCTCCCGATGTTGTGTTGATTGAACAATGCTTCAAGGTCTTGAATGCGCTTGACGACATCGGCGAAGCCCTGCTCAAACTCTGGCGAGTCGAGACCCGGATAGACGACGCTCATATCCCAATGTGGAAGAGATTGTGTTGTTGTCATGAGTGAGAAAATCCTTTTATGCGAAATATACATCTCTCTATTGTAGCACGTCCGCTTCGTAACTTTCCTTGAGCTTGCTCCGTATATATTGTATTCAAGACACTAATATGAATAAATAATAATCGCGGTATTCGTAGTGCGCCGATTTATCGATAGCGCGTTGCGTTGTGGTTGAGGACGCGCTATCGATAAATCGGCGCACTACGAATATATATCAAACCCCATCTTCTATTGTTATGAATAATATGCTATAGTGAACAAGAATTTACAGAAGACTTTTTGCTTTTGTGAGGGTACAATATATATGAAGACAGGCGTGAATTTGCATTTGACTGCGGCGGATAAAAGTGATGTCGGGCTACAACGTGAACAAAACGAGGACTGTGCCTACAAACGCATTGAGTCATCGGAGAATGGGGATCGTGGCCTCTTCATCGTCGCCGATGGCATGGGTGGCTATAAAGCTGGTGAGGTGGCGAGCCAGATTGCCATAGAGACAATACGTAAAGTTCTGGACAACTTTTTCAAACCCATTGTTGAGCAACCCACGATACAATTAGACCGCTCCTCTTTTGCACAGCAAGGGACGAAACACGACAAGAGTGCGTCAGACGAGGCATCCACACGCAAGACAGGGAGATTACCAGAAGTCTCCATCACAGCTTCGATTGAAGAGCAACTCAAAAGTGCTATTCAACAGGCGAATACGGAAATTGTGCGCTACGGAGAGAAAAAGAGTTCGGCACGTGGCCTCGGTAGCACCGTAACTGCTGCACTCGTGCAGAACAATCAGGCATATATCGCCAATGTCGGCGATAGCCGCACCTACCTTTTACACGATAAGAAGCTTACCCCCGTCACACGCGACCATTCGCTGGTGGCACGTCTCGTTGAGTCGGGGCAGATTACACCCGAAGAGATTTACACGCATCCGCAGCGCAACCTCATTTATCGTTCACTCGGTGCAGGCCATAAAAATGTTGAAGTTGATGTGTTCCAGGTGGAATTGATGCCCGAAGATGCCCTGTTGCTCTGCTCAGATGGCTTATGGGAAATGGTGCGTAAAGAAGATCTTACACGGACATTGAATGAGCAACCGAGTCCAGAGAAGGCATGTGATATGCTGATTAACCTTGCGAACAAGAATGGTGGAGAAGATAACATTACCGCCGTTGTCGTGCGCGTTAGTACACATTAAAAATTC
>DAIQNC010000531.1:0-3327 GCA_036788655.1 Ktedonobacteraceae bacterium | reverse complement strand
GTTGCCCGGCTTGTCCACCTTGCTCGACACGCACTCCTACTCCACTGCTTGGAACGGCGACGGGACGGAAGGGGCGCACTATCGGTTGCCGCTCGGCCTGTGAAGATTCTCGTATCGCAGACAGGATACGATCCTTCATATAGGGCTGTGGGTCTATCTGCGGTACGGCGAGAGGCAACATCTCGACAGCGGAGCGCATCTCTTGCAGTTGCTGAGAGCATGCAGGGCATCCTGCTAGATGTTGCTCGACGGCAGTACGCTCTTCCAGCGTCGCCACATCGAGAACATAGGCTCCCAATAATTCTTCGCATTCTTCACAGGTCATGATCGGCACTCCATTCTGTCTTCTTGACCTGTAATACGACGAATGCTTGTAAGTAGATTACCATACTCAACCCGGATATCTTAATTTTCTTATCATTTTCTAAGCCGTAAGTGTAACGCCATTATTATACCACACTGTTTCATTTATGTCACCTTTGGATTCATGTGATACATCATGTACATAGAACAGGGGTATAGAGAATTTTTGCATGTTTTACGTTATCAATGCATTCGTAGACCCCGATTTATCGATGGGGCATTCGTAGACCCCGATTTATCGATGGGTTGAAAGTGAACCCATCGATAAATCGGGGTCTACGAAATTACCGAATTGCAGGGCTACTTAGCCTTCGGGAGTCGTGTTTGCCTGGGGAGTATGACCGACCTCTTCATGACCGCCAAATTCGTAGCGCATTGCGGACATGATTTTGTCGGCAAATTCGGCATAGCCACGCGAACTGAAACGTTCGTAAAGAGCTGCCGTCAGGACGTGTGCGGGAACAGCCTCGTCAATTGCGGCGGCAATCGTCCAACGTCCTTCGCCAGAGTCGGCAACGCTGCCCTGGAACTTGTCGAGGTTGGGGTCTTTGAGCATCGCACTCGCCGTCAGGTCGAGCAGCCAGGAGCCAATGACGCTACCACGTCGCCACAGTTCTGTGATATCCGGCAAGTTCAAATCGTACATGTAGTATTCGGGGCTACTCAGTGGGGCAGTCTCCGCATTGACCGTCTGCTCTGTTTTGCCAATATTGGCGTGTTTCAGAATGTTGAGACCCTCGGCATAGGCCGCCATGATGCCGTACTCGATGCCGTTGTGAACCATCTTGACAAAGTGACCTGCTCCATGAGGCCCACAGTGCAGATAGCCTTGCTCCGCCGTACCACCAACCTGTTCTCGTCCAGGTGTGCGCTCAACTGCCCCAACGCCAGGCGCAAGGGCAGAGAAGATAGGGCTGAGTCGCTTCACAATATCATCTTCGCCACCAATCATCTCACAATAGCCACGCTCAAGTCCCCAGACACCACCACTCGTGCCTACGTCCAGATAGTGGATATTATGCTCCTTGAGCATCTTTGCACGACGAATATCATCATGGTAATAGGAGTTGCCACCGTCGATGATGACATCATCGGGTGACATAAACGGAAGAAGTTGCTCAAGTGTGGCATCCACCGAGGCAGCGGGAACCATCAACCAGACGGCACGAGGTGTCGGCAACTGCTTCACAAGGTCTTCTAGCGAACTTGCGCCCTTCGAGATTGAGCCATCCTTTATGGCTCCCTGTACTGTGCTTGCATGACGTGCATAGCCGACGACGCTATGCCCTGCTCTGAGAAGCCGCTTCGCCATATTTGCACCCATGCGACCAAGACCAACGAGTCCAAGTTCCATAGTATGTTCCTTTCTGAATACTGTTTTTCTACTCGTTTTCCCATGTTGTGACGTGATTTATCACGTCCGTGTATGTACCGATTGGGAATACAGACGTAATAAATTTACGTCACAACATGGAAAACGGCAACATCGCCCTGCTGCTCTCTGTTATGATATCGCTAGTGGGGCGATGAAAGTTTCTCACACAGCTCTATTATATGACACGTTGCATAGCAGTGTGACAAAAGCCAGGGCGACCACAAGGGTACGCCCCTACTATACACGTAGTTACGAGGATACATCATCGTTATAGTAGAGGCGTACCCTTGTGGTCGCCCTGGCTTTTGTCACGCACCACAAACACTTCCAGTGTGCGCGGCCCATGCACACCCTCGACTCGGCTCAACTCGATATCTGATGTCGCCGATGGCCCTGACACAAACGTGAGCGGCCTCATATGCGTCCCATCGTCAGTTGGCTCATTCAGACGCGCAATCGCTTCGGGGACGATACCGACTATCTGCTCTTCCCATATCAAACACAGCGCGTAGTCGGGTAGTAGGCTCAACACACGACGCCCTTGCAATTTTCCGCCATCTAGCACAATCGTACCCGTCTGAGCAATGCCGAGGGCGCAGCCTATCAGCACACCATCGCTTTGTTCAAGTTGCTCATAGGGAAGTGGTTGCTTTTGCGCGTCACGTAGTATAGTAATGTCTGACGGAAGCCATTCGACAGGCATATCGGCGGCGACAACCAGCATCTGCACGGAATGCTCTTTGCACGATGCGGCAATAGTGCGTGGCAGGTCGTGTTCCTCAACGCGCCGCACGGTTGCTTTATAATCGCTGACACGCTCGATAAACTGCTCGATAATCTCATCGCGTGGTGCTGTAGCTTCATGTACATAATTGCGCTCAACAGCGACCTGCTGCGGTTGCTCATCTTCCGGCACGTCTCGAAGCGCGGTACGAATACGGCGCAAAACCGCTTCACGTGCCTGCTGGTCTCGTATGCTACTCATATGTATCTTCTACGCCCTTTCCATGTTGTGCCGTGATGTATCACGGGCGTGTCCCATGTTGTGCCGTGATGTATCACGGCTGTGCATTCCGTCATACTGCCGTGATACATCACGGCACAACATGGGATATACGGCGAATTACGGCTGGTTGCGTTGCTGCCACCATTCGCGGAAACTCTGGTCAGGGATGCTTTGCAGGTCGCGCACCGTTGTCCAGGCAGCAAGGGGGCCAGGGAGCGAATTGATGACGCCAGAATGCACGAAGGGAAGTTGTCCGATACGCGCAAGTTGCTGGGCGCGTTCGTAGCGTGTACGATCCGCAAAGGTGTAGGCCGCGAGCCGCATTGCCGCGCTCTCAGCATCGAGTTGTCCGAGCAGCGTACTTTGCTTGTGACGCACAATCTCACCTCGCAAATGCAGCAGGACTTCGGGAATATTGATTTTGACGGGACAGACCTCGTAACAGGCTCCGCAGAGCGTCGATGCATAGGGGAGCGATGAGGCTTGTTCAATGCCGAGCAGTTGTGGCGTAAGTATCGCGCCGATGGGACCGGGATAGACAGACGAATAGGCATGACCACCCGTGCGTGAGTAGACGGGGCAG
>DAIQNC010000530.1:0-3337 GCA_036788655.1 Ktedonobacteraceae bacterium | reverse complement strand
TGAACAATGGATACGGTGGAACGGCCTGAAACGAACTGGCAACGCCAAGAGGCAACGACGACATTGCACGTTCGTGAATTTGCTTTGAACGCGGTGTGCGCCTTCTGAATTCAGCCTCTTCGCGCTCAATGATTGCCTGTGTCACCTTCGGATCAATGGTGGTCGGCTGCTGAATCATAATAAATCCTTTCTGTAGGATACTACCTGGCTATGGGAATTCACCACAAAGCATCTTATAATCGCTGATTTCTCCTACCATTATAACCTGAAAAATATGGAATTTCAATGTCACAAACAAATTTCATACGAATATCAATGATTTTGCCAATATTTATTGCGAATATCGCAATAGGTAGGGTCACGCTTTATCAATTGGCCCCCCTACTACCGAGTCAATTGATAAAGCGTGACCCTACCTATTCAACTCCTCGTTAGCAGAAAAAAAGGAGAGTCTATTTGAATAGACTCTCCTCGTATAGTACAGTTTCGCTAGCCATTAATGGCTTGTTACCAGTGTCGATGATGCTTTCTCTGGCTGTTTATTTGACGGATTCGGGATATTTGGCTTGCGCGTCATACGGAAGAAAATGCTTCCTGTGATGAGCAAGTAGGCAGCATAGAGGAAGCCTTGAAGGACTGTAGGAGCTTCGGCATATCCAATGAAGCTGTGTAGCATATCGCCGAGCGTCGTGTCTTCGCTCAGAATGTGAGAGGTATTCCAGAGTTGTGTTGTACCGAATGTAATCCAACCCAGTTGTTGCATATTCTGGATTGCATCGCCAAGCAGCCCTGCCGCGAAAAAGATGAGTAGAATGCCCATAACGCGGAAGAAGATACGGTAATCGAGTCGGTAGCCCAACCGATAAATGAGGACACATAATCCAATTGCCGATAGAACCCCCAACAATGCACCTGTAAGCAGAAGGAGTGCATTTGTTTGAAACGCGAATGCCAACGTAAAGAAGGCACTTTCTAAACCCTCACGCCCGACAGAGGTAAACGCGAGCAGACCGAGCGCGAACCCGGAACTGGCACTGCTGGCCTTCGCTACCATCTCTTTCTTGAGCGAACGGCTATGCTGCTGCATCCAGAACGTCATCGTTGTAAGCAAAACGACAGCGACAAGATACGTGAATGTCTCAAAGACCGTCTGAAATGTCGTGTTTGCATAGGCATGAACTGTCATAAAGAGTGCGAGGCCACCTGCTAACGCACCGATTATCGCAAGAACGACGCCTATCCAGACAGCACGCGCATGATGCATCTGCCCAAGTTGTCGCAGCACGGCGAACAGGATACTTACAATCAGACTTGCCTCAAGTCCTTCACGTAAGAAAAGTACATATGTTGCAAGCATAACGAACACACCTTCTCGACATTTTTTATGGAAGCTACATACATTGTTGTAGCGATAATTCCTACCTGACTAGTCAGATATTAGCACGTACTAATGTCAAAAGTCAAGACGGTGGAAGCCATTTCGAGCCTTTTAGTATCAGTTTTCACCTGATTTTGACGTTATCTAAATACATTCTTGACGTATCAGTTTCGATTTAATACAATAGCAAAGTTATTTATAGTGTTACCGATGGGGCTGGAAACCTGTGAAGGAGATAGGGATGGAAAATCTCGCAGGGCAGCGGCTTGGCAATTATCATTTGACACAGTTGTTAGGGCAGGGTGGGTTCGCCGAAGTCTATCTAGGTGAACATATTTATCTGGATACACAGGCAGCCATCAAAGTTCTACGTACTCGACTGACTGACGAAGAAATAGGGCATTTTCGTACTGAGGCACGCACTATTGCACGTCTGGTACATCCTCATATTGTGCGTGTGCTTGATTTTGGCGTAGATGGCCCTGTTCCGTTCCTCGTGATGGATTACGCCCCTAATGGAACACTTCGTAAATACCATCCTTTTGGCAGCCAGCTACCACTGTCAACTGTTGTGAGCTATACGCAACAAATCGCCGATGCACTTCAATACGCCCACGATCATCGCGTCATCCATAGAGATATCAAACCAGAGAATATTCTGTTAGACAAAGATAATGGGGTACTGGTGAGCGATTTTGGTATCGCACTCGTTGTCAGTTCTCGCAGCTACAGTACACAATTCACTCAAGACCTCGTTGGCACGATTACCTACATGGCTCCTGAGCAAATTCAATCGCAAGCTGTCCCAGCAAGCGACCAGTACGCTCTAGGCATTGTCGTCTACGAATGGCTTTGTGGCACACGCCCATTTCAAGGCTCATTTACAGAAGTTGCGGTGAAGCATGCCCTGGCTCCTTTGCCTTCGCTACGAGACAAACTTCCCTCAATCGCTTCCGAAGTTGAAGCTATTATCTTGAAAGCACTGAGTAAAAATCCTGATGACCGTTTTGAGCGCGTCAAAGACTTTGCGATTGCACTTGAACAGGCATATCAGCAACATTCATCTTCTCACACGTTCACGCTCCCTGAAGTTTCCGGGAATGCATCGGCTTTACTGACATCCGCCGCTCCTGATACCATACCGTTCTCACATGTACAAACATCACATGTTATTTCACCACCAGCGATTGTCACACCTCCCATAATAAGTCTTCCATTGACTCCACCTGTTGCGGCTCCCGTTACAAATGAACTTTCCTTGAAAGAACAAGAACTAACAGCCGCGTCCACATCCGCATTAGACAATGAGTCAAAGCAAGTAGATTCTTCCCCTGCTCACCCATCCACCTCTGGATTAGAGAATGCGTCGCCGCAACCGATTTCTTCCCCTACTCAGCCCAGGAAGATATCTCGACGCACGGTAGCACTGGGATTAGCAGCCATAGTGGCTGCAAGCGCGGTGAGTGGCGGAGTAGCATGGTTCGAGCATACGCGGAAGCCACAGGCGGCTACTTCGATGGACAATGGAACACAACTGTATACCTACACCGGTCACTCAGCGTTTGTCTGGTCAGCAGCGTGGTCGCCTGATAGTAAGCGTGTTGCATCTGCGAGCAGTGACAAAACGGTTCAGGTCTGGGATGCACGAAACGGTGGCAATCTCTACACCTATACAGGACATGCAGATACGGTCTACTCCGTTTCCTGGTCGCCGGAAGGTACACGCATTGCATCGGCAAGTTATGACAAGACAGTACAGGTCTGGGACGCCGCAGGTGGGCATCCCTTCACCTATAACGGACATTCTTCGTGGGTATGGACAGTGCGTTGGTCGCCCGATGGTACTCGTATCGCCTCTGCGGGAGGTGATAAAACGGTGCAAGTCTGGGATGCACTGAGAGGAAACCACCTGTATACTTACACAGGTCACACTGGTTCTATATTCACGCTGGTATGGTC
>DAIQNC010000529.1:0-3343 GCA_036788655.1 Ktedonobacteraceae bacterium | reverse complement strand
AGCCGCGTTATGTGCGCTTATCGGGTCTGCTCCATGAAAGCGAAAGAGGGCTTGCAATCCCGTGATGACTTGCGCCAGCCGTGAACCGGGCGTGACTTGCTCGGCAAGATGGCTATAATGAACCTTTGCCTGTGTCTGCACTAGCGTAGCGAGAACGGCAATACCGAGTGAAGTCGAGACAAAGCGAAGAACAGTATAGAGAGACGATGCCTGAGCGAACAGGCGCGGACGTATCTCTGCCAGCGCGGAAACACTCAAAGGTTGGATGATGACGCCGAGCGCGAGACCTCGCAACACAAACATGATTTGCAACCACCAGTAGGGCGTGTAGAGCGAGAGTGTCGTGAATTGCCAGGTTGCAAAGGCAAGCAAGAGCAGTCCCGGTATCACGACAATACGTACACCGAAGCGATCCACGATACGCCCACCAATGAGAGCGGTCACAATTGACGCAAATGCCTGTGGTAGTAACAATAAACCGGCCTGAAAAGCGTTCAGACCTCGCAAATTTTGCAGGTATATAGGAAAAAGGAATATACCGCCGAAGAATGCAAACGTGATCAATATATTCGCTATATTGCTCGTCAAGTATGGCCCGTTGGCAAAGAGTTTCAGATTGACGAGCGGTTGTCCACCACGATTCGCAATGCTAAGTTCGACAGCAATGAAACCAGCCAGTACAACAACACCACCAATGAGAAATCCAAGCACCTTTGTCGATGTCCAGCCATCGGTACTCGCATCCGATAGCGCATACAGCACCAAAGTGAGTCCTACAGCCGCTAACAAAAATCCTGGAATGTCGAAGCGGATATGCCCTTCGCTACGTATCTCACGAAGCAGGATGACTCCCAGAATAAAGCCAGCGATACCAATTGGCACGTTCACGTAGAAGATGAGCGGCCAATCGGCATAGGTGACGAAATAGCCACCGAGCGTGGGACCAACAGCCGGAGCAAGCAGGGCGGCGATACCGAAAATGCCACTTGCTAATCCTCGCTGTTCTAATGGAAACTCATTATACAGCAGCGTAATCGAGAGTGGAAAGAGGAACGCGCCACCGATACCCTGAAAGATGCGAAATACAATCAGGATGGGTAGACTCCATGCCAATCCACAGAGAGCCGAACCAATGGTAAACACTGCGAGCGCAATAAGGTAAAAACGCTTTGTCCCTAACCTATCAGCGAAAAATGCGGTAGTCGGCGTGACAACGCCTTGCGTCAGAATGTAGGCAGTCAAGACCCATTGCACCGTATTCAAGTCAGCACCAAAAGCGTTTTGTAGGCGTGGAATAGCTATATTTACAATTGTCTGGTCGAGAATGCTCATAAAAGCACCGAAAATGACCACTATCGCTACAATCCACTTATACTCCAGACCGCCACGTTCCTGCCTCTGGTCTACTATCTGCACATTAGCTTGCATAACGAACACCTCACTTCATGAGTAAGACACCTGACTCATTGAAAAATTATTTGTTAGTGTTAACTAACTTAAACAATAAAAAATTTTTATGGCTGAAGCGAACGCAACCACAGATGGTTTATCTCTCGAAGTGCCTCATCTGTTAATCCTTGCCGAAAATTCAGCACACTGTTGTACTGCATTGCAAACACGACACTAAGATAGCCCCATGTCGCAACATCAAGGTTGACTTCCGAGCGAATAATCCCCTCTCTTTGTGCGCGTTCGAGTAACGAGTAAATCAATGTGTAGACCCGCTCATTATGCTCGCGTACTCCGTTCGCAATCTGAGGATCATCACTCGACTCGCTAACGCCCTGCATCAGCACTTTATGGATATCGGGGTCGGCAGTAATGGTTTCACGGTAATCGACAAGCACATGCCCCAGTTCCGCTACAAGATTCTGCTCCGCCTGACGGTTCACACGCTCACTGAGCATACGGAAAAAGCGATGACAGAACTCGTCG
Source organism: Ktedonobacteraceae bacterium (assembly GCA_036788655.1). Classification (GTDB taxonomy): domain Bacteria; phylum Chloroflexota; class Ktedonobacteria; order Ktedonobacterales; family Ktedonobacteraceae; genus JBBQVS01. Next base: position 1,408 of record DAIQNC010000529.1, on the reverse strand, counting down.
AGTACCGCCATGAAGAGACCTTTTTTGCTCCCAAAATGCTTGTAGAGCATAGGCTCCGTCACCTCGCTAGCACGCGCCAACTCGCCCGTACTCGCCTCCGCATAGCTGTGTTCCGCGAACACTTTTTTGGCATGAGCTAGAATAAACTCTCGTCGCTCCTCACCACGCATCCTCGTTCGTTTCTCAGTCATTCCTGCTCCTACGTTACGCGACGCACTCTCAAATCACAAGTTAGTCATTACTAACCTCTCAAAGAATAACATATGGAAAAGGGATTGTCAAGCCGTTCATACTGGAAAAATGGGACACACATAGCTAGTTTGATGCGATATAATGCGAATGTTGTCACATTGACACAAAAAGTTGAGTTTATGTAATGTAAGGAGTTTATAGCGATGTCGGTAGTACGTACTTCCAAAGTTGACCTCGCAGTCAATGGCGATGGGGCTTATGCATTCGTCGCCCAACCAGATGATGATGCTAAACACCCAGGCATGGTGCTTATTCAAGAATGGTGGGGCATCGAGCCTCATGTGATGGATCTTGCACAGAAGCTTGCGGAACAGGGCTTTGTGGTTGCTGTTCCCGACCTCTATCATGGAAAAGTTGCCACCGAGCCAAATGATGCCATGCGAATGATGATGCTCATTCGTGGTAACGTCGATAAAGCTGCAAACGAGATTATCGGTGCGCTCGATACCGTTAAGAATATGCCCAACGTTGACCCGAAGCGACTGGGGCTTATGGGATTCTGCATCGGTGGGTTCATGGCCTATACCGTTGCTTCGCGCTATAATGACCTCGGAGCAGTTGTCGCTTTCTATGGTGCTGGCTATGAGCCTACTCCCGAAGATGTTCAGAAAGTCAATGCTCCTGTGCTGGCTATCTATGGAAGTCAGGATGATAGCATTTCGCCAGAGCAAATTCAGAAGATTGAGTCGATGTACAAAGAAGCTGGCAAGGATATTACCGTCAAGGTTTACGATGCTGGTCACGCCTTCATCAATCCTGTGCATGGCTCTGGAAATGAACAAGCCGCATCTCAGGCATGGCCTCTCGCCGTCAATTTCCTCAAAGAGAAACTTCGTTAAGACTTGTCTATAAAACGAACAACAAGACATGCCGTTCATTACTGCAAACGGCATGTCTTGTTGTTCGTTCAGGAAAGATTTGTTTAGACCAGGACTTCGCTAATTTCTCCAACGATCTTCTGAATCTCACGAAGTCGTTGCTCGGCCTGCTCTACATTCTCTAATGCTTGTGCTAAAATACATGCTTCTAGCGACGGATAGGTCTCGGCAATCTCAGGGTCAATGGTGCCGCCCACAAGCTCCAAAGCGCGTGTTAACTTGTTCTCGATGATCGCTGCCGCCATTCCTTAATGCCTCCTCAGCACCTCTTGTACAAT
>DAIQNC010000528.1:0-3350 GCA_036788655.1 Ktedonobacteraceae bacterium | reverse complement strand
GAGTCCGCCCGGCTTCACGGCCTGATCCTGATGATTGGTACGCTGCTCAAATTGCAAGATTTTACGCGCACGTTCGATACATTGAGTAAGTGCAGTGTTGTTTTGGTCTGACATAGTAAATACAAGTTCGCAATCTTTACATAGTTTTTCTGAGTGTAGAGACTATCTCCATGATAGGGGGGATTGGAATGTATGTCAAGCATTGGCAAATTTCCTGATTTCTATCTTATAATGAGGCAAGCAAACAAGCGTTTGTCTGAAAGGATGAAAGAGAAGAGATGAAAATATTGTATACAGCAGAGGCAACAGCCACAGGTGGGCGAGAAGGTCATGTCCAGTCTTCGGATGGCAACCTTGATGTGACGCTACATGTTCCACAAGCAATGGGCGGTACTGCTGGTGCTGGAACCAATCCTGAGCAGCTATTTGCGGCAGGGTACGCCGCATGTTTCCAGTCCGCGCTCATGACGGCGGCTCGTCGGAAACATATCGAGGCAAGCGAGTCAGTAATTACCTCAAAGGTGGGTATTGGGCCAAATGGAAAAGGCGGCTTTGGTCTTGAAGTCGAGCTAGATGTCCAGCTACCCGACGTCGAGCGGACAGAAGGTGAGAAGTTAGTGAAGCTTGCTCACGAAGTTTGCCCCTATTCCAATGCCACACGCGGCAATATTCCCGTGCGGTTACTGCTTGATGGACAACCATTGTCGGATTAGTTCTTATCCTTAGTAGAGCGGTGATTTATCACTCTCGTCCTCACAATGAGAATATTTTCGAGGACGGGAGTGATAAATCACCGCTCTACGAATAATAAAAGGTGGCAAATCGATCAGTTGCCCGAATAAGTTCCTCGGTAATGCCAGCATCAGCAGCATGACCTGCATTATCAACAATCACCAATTCGGCACGAGGCCATACGCGATGTAGTTCCCATGCGTTTGCAATAGGAGCTTGAAAATCGTAATGACCATTTACCAAAACACCAGGTATATTTGCCAGTACATTAGCATTGCGGAGTAGGATGTTGTCCTCTAGCCATAGATTGTGGTACATGTAGTGAGTCACGATACGAGCAAAGGCTAGAGCAAACGTTGGATTGGTAAAGCGTTCGGCAAGTTTCGTTGATGGCGGCCAATCAGGTGTTGCGGATTCCCACAGACACCAATCCTCGGCGGCTTGTTGACAGACAGCGATATCAGGATTGTTGAGCCGCCGATAGTATGCTGTGACAATATCGCCATCGCGTTCCGCAACAGGCAATGCATTACGGAGACGCTCCCATGCATCAGGAAAGAAGATAGAGACGCCCCCTCGGAAGAGCCAATCAATTTCGCTGTGTCGCCCGGTTGTCACCCCAAATAAAATCATTTCTGTGACTCGCTCTGGATACTGTTCCGCATAGGCGAGTGCCAGCGTGCTACCCCATGAGCCACCAAGTAGCAACCACTGATTAATATTCAGGTACTGCCTCAGCAATTCTATGTCGGCTACCAGATGTTGAGTTGTGTTACTCGTCAGGTTAGTATCGCGTAGACTGGCGTGTGGCGTACTTCGTCCACAGTTGCGTTGATCAAAGAGTACGATGTTGTAAGCATCAGGGTTAAAACGTCTACGATGCCATGGTGTGCATCCCGAACCAGGGCCACCATGCAAAACGAGGGCAGGCTTTCCTTGTGGATTGCCGCTCGTCTCCCAGTAGATGTTATTGCCATTACCTACTTCAAGGAAGCCATGTGCATATGGTTCAATTGGTGGATATAAATCATTCATGCTAGCTTGTTAGCAACCCGTTACAATTTGTAATGGGTTGCTGCCCCATTCCTCGTAATATTCTATAAATGTTGTGTTTGCTATACGTACCGATTGTGCTATGAGAATTATAATATGAGGAATAGTTGCTCTGGATAGAGCAACTTCGACTTTTTACTACAGTTAGCAAGTCTTGTTCATAAGGCTCAATCATCGGACACAAAATCTTCACGATAACGTACTGGTCCTGCATTTAAACCTGAGTAATTCTGAGGCAAGGACCAGCAAACAGCCAGATCATGCTCGAAAAAATACAAAGAAGAAATAAAGCGCAAGTGATAAGCAACGTGATAAGCAGACTTAGACCAAAATCGCGTAGTGGTTTATGAAATAGAACAACACAAGCAAATAATACTTCGGTAAAGAATATAGTAACAATCGTATAATTAAGTATAGTTGTGAGCAAAGTAGGTTGACAGGGATTTGAAGTTTTAATAACGACTATTACGAGTAAGGTTGGAAGCAACCCTAGAGCAAATCCCCATAATGGGAGAAAATCGCTTCTGGTGAGTTTTGATTCTACTTGACGTTCTGGTTCCATAGTCCAAATATTTCTTATAGCCGTTATTCTATGCGGATGTAATAATCCTTTTACAGATACTACGCTAAGGAAGTGGTTATACTCACACTTTTAAGTTCCTTTATGTAAAAACCAAATTTAAAAACACTTGTTTTTTGTGAAAATTTGTGTAAGCTTTGAGCAGAAACACGCGACATCTATGTAGACGTTTAATAAGAAGGAGCTATTACTATCACAATGGATAGCAAGACAAACGATAACGCTACATATATCGCGCTTTTAACACACCTTGAAGAGTTACTCGCCGTCGCGCAACCTCGTTTGGCGCGGCTGGCACAAAAGCAAGGCGTTACTCCTGACGGACTCGACGATGTGGTACAGGAAACGCTGGTCGAGGCATGGCGACACCTCGAACATCTGCGCAACCCCGAAAGCTTCGATGCGTGGCTCAATGGCATATGCCGCAACGTGAGTCTACGTTGGAACCGGATGCATACACTGACAGGACATCGCCAGATAAACTTCTCTTCGCTTTTCATAGAGAAAGATGAACCAGAGAGTGATGAACTCGATATCCCTGACCATCTCGCACTCGACCCTGCCGAGGAGTTGCAACAGCAAGATTTAGAAACGCTGCTTGAACGTGCAATGAGCTATCTGCTACCGACGACGCGACAGGCGTTAGAACTGCACTATCTCACAGAGATACCGCAGAACGAGACCGCTCGACAATTAGGCATGACGATAAACGCGCTAGAGGTTCGGCTCCATCGTGCGCGACGACAACTTCGGCAGGTATTAAGCAACCAGCTACGTGAGGATGCAATCGCATACGGTATGGTACTGGATGATGACAACTCGCAACGATGGCGCGAAACTTCGCTCTGGTGCATGTTCTGTGGAATGCATCGTTTACAGGGGTGGCTCGAAACGCGCCCCAATGATTATGTAAGTTTACGTCTCCGCTGTCCGTCTTGCAATCAATTTGGCGAACGCGAATGGATTGTGAGTGGTGGTACTCCAG
>DAIQNC010000527.1:0-3352 GCA_036788655.1 Ktedonobacteraceae bacterium | reverse complement strand
TACACATCAACGATGGTCAGCAGACGGGCGGCAAGAGGAATCATCTCACCCTTCAAGTTGGCAGGGTAGCCATGACCATTCCACGCTTCGTGATGATGTAGCACAGCTTCGACATAAAATGGCTGTACTTCGCATCCAATGAGAATTCGCGCTCCGATAACCGGATGTTTCTCCATGATGAGCCGCTCTTCCTGCGTAAGGGCCGCTGTCTTGTTCAGGATGCCGTTCGCAATCCACGTCTTGCCCAGATCATGAACAAGAGCAGCTAACGCCAGATTGCGCGCCTCGGCTCTGCTCCATCCGATAGCACGTGCTAGACGTTGTGCGTAGGTAGCTACTCGCCGCGAATGCTCATACGTCACGCTATCGCGCTCAAGGATACTCTGTGCGAGCGAGTAGAGGACGCGCCGAACTTCCAGGTCTCGGTCCCGTTCGTCTTGTTCCATAACTTCATACATCATGTCCACCACATCACTCTCCCACATACCTGTTAACACACTACTACCCGATAATTCATCACTCATCGTTGAGTTCTGAGCCAGCAAAGTGTTCATCACGATTGCTCTCACTACATAAAAAGACGTTCTACAAATTGGTTTCTAAAATTCCCTGTTTCCTTGCACCATCTTGACCATACATTCCCTACAGGAAGTCGTTTTCCCATATATTAGTCTCTCTCTATATCCCTGTCTATGCTTATTTCATATGTCGGTACTTTTGGCTAGCAGGGAGTAATCATTGAAGTGGTGAACCTGGAGATTTGTGGGTGGGAGAAGGGTGTAATGAATTATACCCGTACATTGCTGCGTTGCTCCGAAAATGTTCTGTAATGGAACATTCCCTTGCCATCTACGTTTCCATTGACGTAACAATGTACGGGTATAATTCATTACACCCTGCAAATCGTATGCTCATTCACGTTACCCAATAGTCCCCCCTTTGGCCCTATTTTTTCTTACCCCACACGAGTTTGTGATAAACTTGCGTTTATACAAAGAAGTGTTGTCCAGTGTGTCCAGTGGAGTGTGCAGGTAGCGCAAGAGTTATGGCAGAATCAGAGCAAGAAGAAAACACCATTTCCTCTCTATCGAATAATCATGTGGATCGTGCCGATAAGCAGGGTGAGCAGGTCAGCGTCAAAATCGTGCTGACCGCCAATAATCATCTTGGGCGCGATATCGTAGGTCAGCGTAGACGTGAGGAGCGATTGCAGAGGCTTCGTGACGCATTTCAGCAGGCTACAAGCTTCGCTGTATCGCAGGGCGCGGACCTCTTCATCCAGGCTGGCGACCTCTTCGACACAACAACGCCAGATGAGCAGGACCGTACCTTCGTCGCCTCTTGCCTTGCCCGATTGAAACAGGCTGGCATTCCCGTGATTGCCCTCGGTGGCACACACGACACCCCTGTTCCCGTTTCTGATGAGTCGGTATCTACATCTTCGTTGCCGCCAGCACCACAGCGTAGCTATGCACAACTCGGCGCACTTCACTACTTTTCGCCACTTTCCGGCGACGAAGAGAGCAAGCCGCTCTTCCTCGATATTCATGGTCTCCGTGTTGGCATTGCTGGTATTGGATGGGAAAACGAGAGTAACACGAAGACAGAACATATCTCTCGGAACCCTTTCGCACGTGTGCGCTCCGATGTGGAACGTACTCCGTTGCCGCTCCTTATTCTACACACTCCCATAGAGGGCATTACAACCACGCTTCCTCGCATTGCTGGACGTGACAGGATTGCCCTGCTCAAGCGTGACGAAATCGCACAACAAACCGCGTTCCGTGTCATGCTCGATGGCTATTCACATACGTATAGTCGTACACATATAGGAAGTATCGAAGTCATTAGCGCAGGCTCGACACAGAGCGATGCAGGGGATGCAGGAGATGACACGGCACATCGAGAAGATAGTACGCCGGGTTTCGTCTACCTCGGCATGACGCCGCAGGGTGTACGCTGGTGCAACCATGTCTCCGTCGATGCCCTGCTTGCCCGGCAATTAACCATCTCATTGCATAGCCTCTGGCCCGATTCACCGTCATCGACTGTATCCACACAGACCAAAAATCCTACAGAACTCATTTTGGCGCAACTGGCATCATGTAGTAACGCCGAAACGATGATGCGGCTCCGACTTGAGGGCGAGGTGACGAGGAGCCAGTATCATCAACTCGATCTCAACAAAATACGGCAGTATGGTGAGCAACATTGCTTCTCACTCGCTATCGACGATAGTTCCGTCACGCTGCTTCCTGACTATCCCGACCATCAGGAGTATCACGAACACGAACAACAGCATCCTGTGACTATGCCTTCACAGGAGCGAGGAGAACGCTTCTCGCTTCGTGATGAGATTATTGCCCTCGCAGACCAGTGGATTACTGATGTCGGCCAGGATGAGCAGGAGCGTAGGACGCTTCACCACGTCAAAGAAGATGTGCTGGCGGCAATAGATAGTATTACCGCCCGAAGCACACGATGAGAATATCGAGGAAACACGCATGATTACCCTGAGACACCTGACGGTTGAACGCTTTCGACTACTGCGCCATATCGACCTGCATTTTCCGCAACGTGGTAGTGTGTTGATTCAAGGCCCGAACGAGGCCGGCAAATCCGCGCTGCTCGAAAGCATCTATTTCGCGCTCTACGGTGAGCCACTCAGCGTAGAACGTGGACGCCGCGTCTGGCTCGATGATATCATCCAGTATGGCGCACAGGATGCCGTCGTCACGCTCACTATGCGCGTTGAGATGACCGAACTGACGATTCAGCGTACCGTCGAGCGTGAAAAGGAAAAGCGTGTCGTCCTGTATGTTCGTCCTCTTGATGCATCCGGTCGTATTCAGCATGAAGAGACTCTCACACAACTCGGCTCCGCGAATGAGCGCATCCTCTCAGAACTGGGCCGCATCGACGCCGAGACACTACGCAACTCATCTATGCTCGAACAGAAGGGGCTTGACCGCCTCGAACGTTTGCGTGGCATCGAGCGCGAAAGCACCGCACGGCGTCTGCTCGGTATCGAAAAACTTTCGCGTCTCAACGACCAGTTCAAAGTAACACCGCAGGACGAGCGGCTTCTTGAAGAGCAGAAGACGCGCCTGCAACTTGCCGAAGTGCAGGCACATATTCCAGAGGTAAGCAAACGCCTGGAAACGCTCGAAGCCGCCCTCGATGCCATCACCGTCTCCGAGTCGCTCGCCACCATCGTACAGCAAGAGGCCGATATTGCCGAACAGGAGTTTGCACTTGAGCAGGTCGCTACGCGACGTAGCGAACTTAAGAGTCAGCAGAGCCGTATCCAACAACTCAAACGTGCCGATGCCACACTTCGTGAGATTATCGA
>DAIQNC010000526.1:3087-3352 GCA_036788655.1 Ktedonobacteraceae bacterium | reverse complement strand
GCTCGGCGACGACGCCGCAGCGTCGCTCAAACTCACCCGCCGTCCTTCCCTGGCGCCCCGGCATCCCCGTCAGCCGGAGGCTCCTCATCAGCATTGCGCGCGACGGCAACGACCTCGGCTCCTTCGCGTTTCGCACGTTGCGCCACCGCGACGATACCTTGAAGTTCGCCCGTCGCATTCGCAACGTCTTCCCCCGATGCAACTCTTGCCAGCACGTCCTGTGCCTCGCCAAGCACATCCTCGCTCACATTCAACACGTACATAC